>DASXFK010000016.1:0-14766 GCA_036489635.1 Rhizomicrobium sp.
CTCGGTCTCGTCTGGCATCGGATTTCTCGCGCTGTTCGGCGTCTCGGTGCTGACGGCCGTGGTCTATATCTCCTACGTCAACGAACTGCGTCGCGGCGGCATGGAGACGGACGAAGCCGTGCGCGAAGCCGCCATCGTCAAACTGCGCCCGATCATGATGACCGCGCTGGTGGCGGCGCTGGGACTGGTGCCCGCGGCCATCGCCACCGGAGTCGGCACGGATTCGCAGCGCCCATTCGCACTCGTCATCGTGGCAGGCCTGATCGCGCGGCTCGCCATCAGCGTGTATCTCATGCCTGCGCTCTACGCCTTGGTGGCTCGCCCGGGCGACAGGCTGGAGGTCTGATCCCGCCGCGACAATCTGCGGCCGTCACAATCTTGTGCGCGCCCTTGCGCCGGCCGCAGCAATGTCGATCAATCCCGGCCTGGGAAGAATCTGCGATCCGCGCTGCCGCGGCGTTGCACCGTTTGAATTGTCTCCGAGGGGTTCATTTTCATGTCCAAATCGAGATTCATAGCGCGGGCGCTATCGGTGCTTGCTGTCTTGTCGTTGCCGGCGATGGCGCTTGCCCAGGCGCAAAGTGCGCCGCCGAGCGACATCCCCGCGAAATTCGTCAAGCCCGAAGCGCAGAACGATTACATCAAGCGCGTCGAGATGATCCCGATGCGCGATGGCGTGAAGCTCTACACCGTCATCGTCATTCCGAAGAACGCGCACAACGCGCCGATCATCCTCACGCGCACGCCCTACAACGCCAAAGGCCGCGCGCAGCGCAACGACAGCCCGTCGATGCTGGCGCTGCTGCCGCTGGCCGACGAGGATTTCGTCAAGGCCGGTTACATTCGCGTCTATCAGGACATCCGCGGCAAATACGGCTCGCAGGGCACGTATGAGATGACCCGCTTTCCGATCGGTCCGATGAATCACACCAAGACCGACGACACCACCGATGCCTGGGACACCATCGACTGGCTGGTGAAGAACATTCCCCAATCCAACGGCAAGGTCGGCATGATCGGTTCGTCCTATGAAGGCTGGACCGTGGTGATGGCGCTGCTTCATCCGCATCCTGCGCTCAAGGCCGCGGTGCCGGAGAGCCCGATGGTCGACGGCTGGATGGGCGACGACTGGTATCATTACGGCGCCTTCCGCGAACCCAATCTCGATTACATCGCCGGCCAGGAAGAAGAGACCGGCAGAGGCAGCGAGATTCCGCGCACCAACTATGACGACTACGACACCTTCCTGAACGCCGGCTCCGTCGGTGCGATGGCGCAGGCCAATGGGCTCGACCAATTAGGCTTCTGGACCAAGTTGGCGGCCCATCCGGCCTACGACGCATTCTGGCAGGATCAGGCGCTCGACAAATTGTTGGCCGCCCATCCCTCCGACGTTCCGACGATGTGGGAACAGGGCCTGTGGGATCAGGAAGACATGTGGGGCGCGAACCATTCCTTCGCGGCGCTCAAGGCGGTCGGCCACGAATCCAACAACTGGCTGGTGATGGGGCCGTGGTTCCATAGCCAGGTCAATCGTCCGGGCTTGTCGCTGGGTCCGTTCAAATGGAACGGCGACACTTCCGAGCAGTTCCGCCACGACATGGTACTGCCGTTCTTCAACCATTACCTGAAGGATGGCCCCGCGCCCGATCTGGCGCGCGTGACCGTCTACAATCCGGCCGAGAACCATTGGGATCACTTCAAGGACTGGCCGCTCGCCTGCGAGAAAGGCTGCGCCCATCCGATGACGCCGATCTATCTGCAGGCGGATTCGGGCTTGTCCTTCGAGAAGCCGCGGGGCGCCGAAGCAGGCGATTCGTACGTCTCCGATCCCGCCAAGCCGGTGCCTTACACGCCGCGGCCGGCGAATGCCAACAACAACGAGGCCTGGCGCACCTGGCTCGTTCACGACCAGCGCTTCGTCGATGGGCGGCCCGATGTCCTCACCTACGAGACGCCTGTCCTGACAAAGACGGTGCGGCTGGACGGCGCGCCGCTCGTCGATCTGGTGGCCAGCACCACCGGCACGGATGGCGATTTCGTGGTGCGCCTGATCGACGTTTATCCGGGGGTCTATCCCACCCAGCCGGAACTCGGCGGCTACGAACTTCCCATCGGCTCCGATATTTTCCGCGGCCGCTATCGCAACAGCTTCGAGCATCCCTCGCCGATTCCGGCGAACGTGCCGCAGCACTATCGCTTTGCGCTGCCCAACGCGAATTACGAGTTCCTGCCGGGCCACCGCATCATGGTGATGATCCAGTCCACGCTGTTCCCGCTCTACGATCGCAATCCGCAGACCTATGTGGACAACATCCTGTTCGCCAAGCCCTCGGATTATAAGAAGGCGACGATCACCGTGCTGCATTCCGCCGACAACGCCAGTGCCATCTGGCTGCCGGTAGTACCGTAGCCGACAATCACGGCATGGCGCGGGCGCCGGCAATACGCTGGCGCCCGCGCAACGCTTTGGTGTCTCGACCATGTGCCGGCGGGCGCCAGTGCCAAGGCAAAATAGCCGCGACGCTTTCGTGCTATCCGGCGACCGCCATCAGGCGCGCAATTTCCTCACGCACGAGGTCGGGTATTTCCATCGGCAGGAAGTGTGAAGCGCCGCGCACGGTGACGACGCGCGTGTCCGGCTTGCCGCGCAGGAAGATGGCCGCTTGCGAAGCGCGGCAGGTGCTTCCGGGCTGATCGCCATGCAGCAGCGTCACCGGACAGGCGATCCGGCGCGCCAGATGCGGCACGAATAGCGGTGTCTCGCGGAAGTTCTCCGCCTCCCAGCGCGGCGCGCAGGCGAGGCGGACTTGTCCATCATCTGTCGGCAGCATTCCGCCTTCGAGATAATCGCGCAGCTGAGCGTCGGGCCAAAGCTTGAAGATGCCCCGGCCGCTATAGGCTGCGAATGCCGCATCGATGGAAGGGAAGAATTCGCGTCGCCGCGCCGCCTTTTCGACCAGGTCGTATCCGCGCGGCACGATCCCCATCGCCATCGAGGCGCGGCCTGCGAGCGCCAGCAGCGTGGGCATGAACACCGGCTCGATCAGCACCAGCCCCCGCACCAGATCGGGCCTCAGCGCCGCGGCCATGACACTCGCAGTCGCGCCCATCGAGTGTCCGGCGAGAACAAGCGGACGCCGCGGCAAGATTTCGAGCAGGCGCATGAGATCGTCGCGATAGATGCGCCAGCCCTTTGCCATGCCAGCCTGCGCGGGCAGTGTGGTCATGCCATGCCCGCGCAGATCGCTGGCATATATATGTGCGACGCCCGCCAGCGGCTCCAGCAAAGTGCGGTACGTCTGTGCGTTGAAGCCGTTGGCGTGGGCGAAGTGCAGAGCCGGGCCCGCGCCGTCCCATTCGAGATAGGAGACGGCGCCGTTGGCGAGCGAGGCGGATTTTCGGATCATTGGGGGCCGACGAATGGCGGTTCGCGTCAACTTCTAGCGGGATTGCGCGGGCCGCGCCATTTCGTAAAGTCATGCGCAAAGCTATTTTTGGACCCTCCATGCATCCCGTTGTCGTCGCCGAAAAGACGCCCGACAAGCCCGCTATCGTCATGGCGGCGACCGGTGAAACCATCACCTATGGCGAACTCGAAGCGCGCTCCAATCGGGGCGCGCAACTCTTGCGCAAGCTCGGTCTGAAGCCCGGCGATGCCATCGCGATCTTCATGGAGAACAATATCGACTTCCTGCCGATCTGCTGGGCGGCGCAGCGCAGCGGGCTCTATTACACCTGCATCTCCTCGCGGCTCACGGCGGGCGAAGTCGAATACATCGTCAAGGATGCGGCCGCGAAGGTTCTCATCGTGTCGCACGGGCTCGCGAAAGTCGGGGGCGAAGTGATTGCCCTCGTGCCCGGCGTGAAGCTGTTTTGCGTCGGCGGCGCGATCCCCGGCTACGAAAGCTGGGAGAACGCCACGCAGGCGATGCCGGCCACGCGCATCGCCGATGAGGTCGCGGGCGCCGACATGCTGTATTCCTCCGGCACGACGGGCCGCCCCAAAGGTGTGCGCGTGGCGCTTTCGGGCCAGGCGATCGACACGCCCAATCCCTTGCTGGCGATCGTGCAGGCGCTGTTCGGATTGAACGAGAACACGATTTACCTCTCGCCCGCGCCGCTCTATCACGCCGCGCCGTTGCGCTATTGCATGACCATCCACCGTCTCGGCGGCACCGTGATCGCGATGGAGCATTTCGAGGCCGAGGAGGCGTTGAAAACCATCGAGACGTACAAAGCGAACGGCAGCCAGTGGGTGCCGACCATGTTCGTGCGCATGCTGAAGCTGCCCGAGGCCGTGCGCCGCAAATACGATGTGTCCTCGATGAAGTCCGCTATCCACGCGGCGGCGCCATGCCCTGTCGAGGTGAAGCGCAAGATGATCGAATGGTGGGGGCCGGTGATCCACGAATATTACGCGGGCACCGAGGGCAACGGCTTCTGCTATGTGAACAGCGTCGATTGGCTCTCCCATCCCGGCACCGTCGGCAAATCGCTGCTCGGCCCGATCCACATTTGCGGCGAGCACGGGGAAGAACTGGCCGTGGGCGAGGAAGGTACGATCTATTTCGAGTCGATGACGCCCGACGCGATGTTCCGTTATCACAATGACGAAAAGAAAACCAAGGACTCGCGTCATCCGGAGCACGCGAACTGGTCCACCCTGGGCGACGTCGGCAAGCTGGATGCGGACGGCTATCTGTATCTCACCGACCGCAAGGCGTTCATGATCATCTCCGGCGGCGTGAACGTCTATCCGCAGGAAACGGAGAATTTGCTGATCGGCCATCCCAGGGTCGCCGATGTTGCCGTGATTGGCGTGCCCAACGAGGATTTCGGCGAGGAAGTGAAAGCGGTGGTGCAGCCCGCAGATTGGGCCGATGCGGGGCCGGCGCTGGCCGACGAGCTCATGGCGTATGCCCGCGCCAATCTTTCGCCGATCAAATGCCCGCGCTCGGTGGATTTTGAGCGCGAACTGCCGCGCCATCCCACCGGCAAGCTCTACAAGCGCCTCATCCGCGACCGCTATTGGGGCAAACGCGATTCCCGCATCGTATAAACGGAGAGAGAGATGAAAAACGTGACGTTCGACTCCCTGCCTACGCTTGTCGGCACCGAAATCGGCGTGTCGGACTGGGTGCAGATCGATCAGGACCGCATCAACAAATTCGCCGAGGCAACCGGCGACCATCAGTGGATTCATCTGGATGTCGAACGCGCGAAGAAGGAAATGCCCGGCGGCAAGACCATCGCGCACGGCTATCTGACCTTGTCGCTGATCCCGTGGCTCACCGGCGGCTTCCTGAAAGTGGAAGGCGTGACGCGCGGCATCAATTATGGATCGAACAAAGTGCGCTTCACCAGCATGGTGCCGGTGGGAAGCCGGGTGCGTGCGCGCTCTAAAATGCTCAGCGTCGAGCCCAAATCCGGCGGCATGCAGATCGTCAGCGAAGTCACCATCGAGGTTGAAGGCCAGCAACGCCCCGCCTGCGTCGCGGAAACCATCGGTCTTGTCTTCAAGTAACGTTCATCCGCCGCGATAATACTGCACGACCGACCACGCGCCGATGGCGATGAAGCCGATGCCGGCAATCAGCTTGAGCGGAATGTGTTCCAGATAGCGGGCGCCGAATGCGCCCGCGACAACTGAGATCGCGGCGCCGAGGACCAGCGCGCCGGCCGACGCGGCAAAAACAATCCACGGCGAATTTTGCCGCTCCGAGGCGAACAGTACGGTCGCGATCTGCGTCTTGTCGCCCAATTCGGCGATGAAGATGGTGAGAAACATGACAAGCAGACCGCCCATGATCGCCTCGTGTTGCCGCCCGATTCGCGGGCGCGGCAATCTGGCATAGGCGCCGCAAGCCGCACACCCCGCCCTCAGCCGGCGCAAAATTCCCCCAATGCAGCGCTTCAAATCGAGCGGGCGAGGCTCTATGGTCCGCGCCCTGTTGGGGCGTCGCCAAGTGGTAAGGCACCGGATTTTGATTCCGGCATTCGGAGGTTCGAATCCTCCCGCCCCAGCCAGGCCTTCCTGATCGAGACATCGCAGCCAACGAGCTTCAGGAAACGGGCTTTTTGCCGGAAGGGGCGTATGGCTTGAACTGCTGCTGCGGCAGGACCGCGCCATAGCCGTTCAGCGGGATCATCGGAACTTGGAAGGCGTGCGGATATTCATTGATCGCGCCGGTAGCCGCATCGACGCCGAGGCCAATCACGCCGCCGATGAGAAGGTTCCCAAGCGTCCAGCCCTGAAAATCGGACGGGATAGTCGCCGCCGCGTCCTGCCAACCCGGCTTCATGCAACGGACCAGAATATCCTCTTTGCTCTTTTCAACCGTCACGGCGCCGGGAGATCTGACAGTCCAATTTCCTTCTTTGCTGGACAGTACGCAATCCGCGTCGCTTGTCGGCGGTGTGGTGATAGCAATTGTCTGGCTTGTGCCCTTGACGATGGACGCGCAGCCGGACAAAGCAATACCGAACGCGGCAAGAGCCGCGAGGCTAGAATATTTCATGATTTTCCCCCTTAGACTCGAAATTCCCCTCGAGTACTTGAGAAATACTACCCGCTTTATTTTGACTCCGCCAGCGACCGCCGGATATTGAACGCGATCGCTCCTCCCGTGCCTTTGACTTGGCGCCCAGCCATTCCCGTCAAAAATGTGCAGTTGCCGAGTCGATGCGCCCGCCCTCCTATGGCGGCTTCGTCAGGGGGGCAGATGGCGCGTGTTTTCAAATGGTTGGGCATCGCAGTGGGCGTCGCGGCGGTGCTGGGCATCGCCGCCTTCTATATCGCCAGCAACGCGATCATCTATCGGCATTATCCCATCGTGCCCTCGAACCTGCATGTCGTCTCGACGCAGCAGACCATCGCCGCGGGCAAGCATCTGGTGCAGATCGACGGCTGCACCGGTTGCCACGGGGTCGATCTCGCCGGCCGTGACTTCAGCGACGAATATCCCGGCATTACGTTGTGGACGCGCAATCTCAGTATCGCGGGCAAGCATTTCAGCAATGCCGATTTCGACCGCGCCGTCCGCCAGGGCCTGCGCGCCGACGGCACCAGCCTTATGCTCATGCCGTCTGAGGCCTACGCCGCGATGCCGGACGATGAGCTTGCCGATATCGTCGCCTATCTGCGCAGCATTCCTACGAAGGGCGAAGAACATCCGCAAACGGCGTTCGGCCTCGAAACGCGATGGGCTTTCTTGCGCGGCGATCTCGACACCGTGCGCATGACGCTGGCGGCAGAGAAGCATCCGCTCGACCTTGGCCCGCATTTCGCGCTCGGCCGCCATCTGGCGATAATGAGCTGCGCGGAATGCCACGGCGGCGCGCTCCAGGGGGAACAATGGCCCGGCCCCATTTCGCCGCCCGATCTCACCATCGCCGCCGCTTATGACAAACCGGAATTCGTGAAATTCATGCGCACCGGCAAAGCCGCAGGCAATCGCGAACTGCCGCTGATGTCGGATATAGCACGCATGCGCGGCGGCCATTTCACGGACGCCGAAGTGAGCGCGCTCTACGATTATCTCGCCGCGCGCGGCAAGAAGCTCGCCGGTCAGTGATTACTCGGCGCGCGGCACCGCATAATCGCTGAAGGCGGTGTCGCGGAACTCCGGCATCGTGCCCAGCCGCGCGGCGAGTTTGTCGAGTGCCGGATATCGCCCCTCCGGCATGGTCGCGGGATCGGTGACGCGGATATAGAAGAGCATGCAGCCTGCGGTGATCTGCGCCTGATCGATCCTGTCGTTCGTCCAATCCAACTCGTTGAGGGCCTCAAGCCCGCCGCGGCATTGCGTCAGCAGGCGCTCGGTCCACTCGGTCCAGCGATAGGCCGAGGGGCGGATCATACGCTCGTAATTCGCGCCGCCGATCTTGTCGATAATGCCCGTCGCCAGCGCGACGCGTTGCAAGGCATCGACGCGCGCCGCGCCAGAGCGTGGGATCAACGCGCGTTCCGGTCCGACCGTTTCATCCAGCCAGTCGAGGATCGCCGCGGAATCAATCAGCGAGCGCCCGTCATCCAGCACCAGCGTGGGAATGCGCCCCAGCGGGTTGGTCTTCAGCATGGAATCGAAATCGCCGAACACCGAGCGCGTGTCGTGCTCATAGGCGAAGCCGAGAAGCTTCAACGAAATCGCCACCCGGCGCACGAAAGGGGAGTCATATTGGCCGACGAGGATCATGCCCCGATCCTCCGGCGCCGCCCCACACCGATCAAGCGCCGCAAGCTGCCGATTTTGCCGGGTAAATCTTGCGTTTCTCGCAGGTTGCGGCCTACGGGGGGCATCGCTATAAGGACGCCCTTCCCGGGTCATCGGAGAGTAGCTCAGCCTGGTAGAGCACCACGTTCGGGACGTGGGGGCCGGAGGTTCGAATCCTCTCTCTCCGACCATTCGCGCCAGTGGGCCGACCGTTCGCCAGGAGGCCGAGTCTCCGCCGGTTTGCGGATCGTCCGGGCTGGATAGTCTGGCGCATTTTCTGTATGCCATTCGGCTGGATTTTCCCAACTGTCGGACGGAACCATTAGCACCCAATCGCGTTTGACCACTGGCGTATCAGGGGCGGGGTTTGTGTTGGGCGCGAATCGCGCAGTTTTTCTCGTTGGCATTCCTATCGTTTTGATCCTGGTGCTCATCGCCTACGCCGTCGTCGAGTCCGCGAATGGCGAGCGCGAGGAGCAGGCGTGGATCGTCCACACCTATCAGGTGATCGACTCGCTGCACACGATCATGGGCGATGCGCTGGACGCGGAGACCGGCCAACGCGGATATCTGCTCACCCGCAAGACTTCCTACCTGAAGCCTTATGAATATGCGCGCACGCGTTTCGATCGCGACATCCACCAGTTTCAGGCTCTCACGCGGGACAATCCTGACGAGCAACGCCGGGCGCAGTCGCTTCGCGCCATGCTGGCGGAGCGGTTCAGAATTCTCGATGCCGCGCTGAACACCGGCGCACCCGAAGCCGCGACGATGCCGTCCGTTGTCTCGCTGCTCGACCAGGGCAAGGGGATGATGGATGCGACGCGTGAGATCATCGAAATGGGGCTGGGAGAGGAGCGCCGGCTTCTGGCTCAGCGCATTGCCGCGCGCCGCGCGCAGGAAGCGGCCGAAATCCTCAGTGCCATCCTCATCACCCTCATCGCGCTCATCGTTCTTTTGATCGCTGCCGTTCTGCTGGTGCGCAACAATATTCGGCTCGCAATCAGCGAAGCGCTGCGCGCGCGCCAGGCCCGCATCCTTCAGGCGACGCTCGACAACATCCGCGACGGCATCGTGGTGTTCGACGACGATAACAAGCTCGCCGCCTTCAACGAGATCTTTTTCCGCCTGATGGATTTTCCCACCAAGCTCGCGGTGATGGGGGCGGCGCTCGATGCCTTCCGCGAAGTGGATGAGAAGTTCTCGCGCGATGTGGTGGACGGCGATCTTGCGGTGCGCGATTACGCCCGGCTCGAGCGCGGCGAACGTAACCTCGATGTCTACAAGGCGCCAATTCCGCGCGAAGGCTTCCTGATCGCAGCCAGCGACGTCACCGCGCGCGTCCGCGCCGAACACACCATTCGTCAGTCGCAGAAGATGGAAGCCATCGGCCACCTCACCGGCGGCATGGCGCACGATTTCAACAACCTGCTGCAGATCATCGGCGCCAATCTCGATCTGCTGATGAAGGGCGACGCCGACCCTTCGAAGCGCGCCGCGCGCCTGCAAGCGGCCATCTCCGCCGTGGAACGCGGCGGCCGGTTGACGGCGCAGCTTCTCGCCTTCGCGCGCCGCCAGGCGCTCGATCCGTTGACGCTCAATCTCGGCCGGCTGGTCACCGAGATGACCGATCTTTTGCGCCGAACCCTGGGCGAACGCGTCGAGGTGGAGGCCGCGGTCGCGGGCGGATTGTGGAATACGCTGGTGGATCGCAGCCAGGTGGAGAATGCCATCCTCAATCTCGCGATAAATTCGCGCGATGCCATGCCGGAGGGCGGCAAGCTCACCGTCGAAGTCGCCAACGCTTTTCTGGACGATACCTACGCGCGCGCGCATGCCGAGGTGGAGGCGGGTCAATATGTGATGCTGGCGGTGAGCGACACGGGCGCCGGCATGACGCCTGAGGTTATAGCGCGGGCGTTCGATCCGTTCTTCACCACCAAGTCGGAAGGCAAAGGCACCGGGTTGGGCCTCAGCCAGGTGTTCGGCTTCGTGAAACAGTCCGGCGGCCATGTGAAGATTTATAGTGAGCCGGGCGAGGGGACCACCGTCAAACTCTATCTGCCGCGTTCCAAGAAGGCGCAGGAGCAGACCCCGGCGCTGGCCGATCTGCCGGCCGCGGGCGGCAGCGAAACCATTCTCGTGGTGGAGGACGACGAGGGCGTGCGCGCCGCCGTCGCCGACATGCTGCAGGAACTGGGCTACACCGTCGAGCGCGCCGAGAATGCGCAAGGCGCGCTGGACGTTCTGGCAAGCAACACCCGTATCGATCTTCTGTTCACCGACGTGGTGATGCCTGGGCCCATCAACACACGTGACATGGCGCGCCGCGCGCAGCAGATGGTGCCCGGCTTGAGGGTGCTGTTCACCTCCGGCTATACGCAGAACGCCATCGTCCATAACGGCAGGCTGGATGAAGGCGTGGCGCTTCTGAGCAAGCCCTATCGCAAGGACGATTTGGCGCGGAAACTGCGAAGCATGCTGGACAAAAAAGACAAGGCCCCGCCGCGGCCGGACGCCCAAAGCACAAGCCGCCGCTATAAGGTGCTGGTGGTGGAAGACGTTGCGCTCATCCGCATGACCACGGTCGACATGGTGAGCGAAGTCGGCCACGACACGCTCGAGGCCGCGACCGGACCGGAAGCGCTGGACGTGCTGGCGAAAAATCCGGACGTCGATGTGCTCCTCACCGATCTGGGTCTGCCCGGCATGAGCGGCAGCATGTTGATACAGAAGGCGCGCGCGCTGCGTCCGGATATCGCGGTGATCATCGCCAGCGGCTATTCCACCGAAACGCGCCCCGGCGAAGAGCCGCCCGCCGATGCCCGCTATCTGCCCAAGCCGTTCGACCTGTCGCAGATGCAGCGGGTGTTCGAAAGTTTGCGAACCTAGCGCGCCGAGGCTTTGTCCAGCGCCGCCTGAATTGCAGCAAAGCGATCATCGACTTCGCCCCGCATTTCGGGATGGGTGAACACGTAGAGTTCATCCTCGCGGATCGCCGTGAGAACCAGCGCCGCGACGGCCGAAGGATCCAGACCCGACTGCACAAGCTCGGCGATCTTCGCGGTAAGCGCGCCCATCGGGCTTTCGGGATCGGGCAAGTGTGCCGGGCCGTAGCGCTCCGGCCGGTTGCGCGCGCTTTCGCTCATGCGAGTGCGGACAAATCCGGGGCACACCACGCTAACACCGATGCCAAGCGGGGCGAGTTGCATCGCGAGGCCTTCCGACATGGCGACCACGGCATATTTGCTCGTTGCGTAAGGGTTGAAGCCGAGCCCGCTCTGCAGCCCGGCCATGGACGCGGTGTTGACGATGTGGCCGCCCTCGCCATGCGCACGGATGTGCGGCAGGAACGTGCGGATGCCGTGAAGCACCCCCATCACGTTGACGTCGAACACCCATCGCCAGGTGTCGAGCGCGATGTCATCGATGCCGCCGCCGCCCGCGACGCCGGCGTTGTTGCAGACCACATGGACGTTGCCGAAGGCTTTGTAGGTTGCCGCCGCCGCGCGCGCAACGCTCGCGGGATCGGTCACGTCGCAGACGACACCGCGCACATCCAATCCGCAATCGCGCTGGCCTTTCACTGCGCTGTTCAGCGCATCCGCCTCGATATCGGCGAGCATCACCTTCATGCCGGTCCGTGCAAAGGCATTGCCGAGCGCGAAGCCGATTCCGCTCGCGCCACCCGTCACGAATGCTGTCTTGCCAGAAAGTTCGCGCATGATGTCCCCTGCCACGCGCTATTGTAGCACAGCGGCCCAAAATTCGCCCCGATTGGCCCGGCGAACGTCTTCAGATCGATGCAGCAGCGGGCGTTTGACGCGCTCGGGCGTTCAAGTCACAGAGCGCGCAGCGTCGATGAACTTGCGCAGAAGCCGCACCAGGTTTTGCCGATCGCTCTTGCTCCACTGCGCGAAGATCGGACCGGCTATGCGTTCGCGCGCATCGTCCAGCGCCTTGGTCATTGTGAGACCTTTCTTCGTGACCGCGGCCTCGCGCACGCGGCGGTCGGCTTTTCCGGGCTGGCGCGTGACTAGGCCCAGTCTTTCCAGCTTGGCTACCTGGCGGCTGACGGTGGTGTGATCGCGGCCGGAAATATTGGCCAGCTCCACGATGCCGATAGGCCCCTTGCGTTCGATGCGCACCAGCAGCGGAAACAGCGCGCGGTCCAGCGAAATGCCCGCCTCGGCGATGAGGACGTCGTCGCGCTGCGGCTCGTTCAGCATGCCCGCGAGATCGAGGAAGGCCGTGTGAAGCTGGCGAAGTTCGCGATTCATTTGCGTGTATTACGCACATTTCTCTTGACGCCGTCCAGCCCGGCGATTATGTGCATAATGCACACATATCCAGAGCAGCTCCATGCAAGAGATTTCAACCGATGTTCTGATCTGCGGCGCCGGTGCCGCGGGGCTCGCGCTGGGCATCGAACTGGCGCGCCGTGGTGTTCCCTTTCAGATTATTGAGAAAGCGGCCATGCCGTTCGCCGGCTCGCGCGGCAAGGGCATCCAGCCCAGGACGCTCGAAGTGTTCGAGGACATGGGAATCCTGGATCGCGTGGCCGCGCTTGGCGGCTTCTATCCGCTGACACGCAAATACACGGCCGATGGCTTCGAGGACGAACCCATGATGGCGGCCGAGCCCGCGACACCCGCGGAGCCCTACACGCGCCCGATCATGCTGGCGCAATTCCTCACCGAGGGCCTGATGCGCGACCGGCTGGCCGAACTCGGACATCGCGTGATGTTCGGCAGCGAACTCACCGCCTTCGAAGAGACGAAAGACGGCGTGACCGCGACGGTCGGCGACCGCAAGATCCATGCGCGCTATCTGATCGGCGCCGATGGTGGCCGCAGCTTTGTGCGCCGCGCGCTCAATATCGAGTTTCCCGGACAGACCCTCGCGGTGCGCGCCGTCGTTGCCGATCTCTCGCTCAGCGGATTGAACCGCGAATTCTGGCATCGCTGGGGAAACAGCCACGGCAACCAGATCGCGCTCTGCCCTTTGGCGGGTACCGATCTGTTTCAGTTGCAGGCGCCAGTCCCCCTGGAGGGCGATGTCGATATTTCCGCGAAAGGCCTTGGCACGATGATCGCGGAGCGCACGGGGCGGAAAGATGTTCTCGTCCACGCGGTCGGGTGGGCCTCCGTCTATAATCTGAACGCGCGGTTGGCGGATCGTTACCGCATCGGACGCGTCTTTCTTGTCGGCGACGCGGCTCACATCCATCCGCCGACAGGTGGGCAGGGCCTGAACACTAGTATCGGCGATGCTTACAATCTCGGCTGGAAGCTCGCTGCGGTGGTGCACGGCGCACCGGCCGCGCTGCTGGACACCTACGAAGCCGAACGCCGCTCCATCGCTGCCGAGGTGCTCGGGCTGTCGACGAAGTTGCTGGACGCAGCGCGCCAACGCGGCGACATGCAGCGCGGCCGCGAAAACCACCAGCTTGATCTCGGCTATCGCGATTCCGCACTATCCCTTGTGCCACCGTCCGGCTTGCGTAGCGCCGTCTGCCCCGGCGACCGCGCGCCCGATGCGCCATGCCGCGGCGCGGGCGGCCAAAGCACGCGCCTGTTCCATCTGCTTCGCGGGACACATTGGACGTTGCTCTGCAACGGCGGAGCAAACGAACAGATCGCGCCGCGTGAACATCTTCGCATTCACGCAATCGGCGCAGACATTGTCGATGACGGCGGCCATATCCACGATGCTTACGCGCTGGCGCCCGGTGCGCACGTGCTGATACGGCCCGACGGTTATGTCAGCGCGGTGGTTTCCACGAACGAAATCCCCGCGCTCGAAAAGCATCTGGCGAGCGTCGGTCTCGCGAAGCCCGTCTGAAATTTCTACGCGGCGCCGATCAGTTCCGCGAATTTCTTCATGTCGATATTGCCGCCGGACACGATGCACACGATGGGGCCTTTGCCGGCTTTGCCGGTGAGCGCGGCGGCCAGCGGCAACGCGCCGGCGCCTTCGGCGATGACGCGGCATTTCTCCGCCATCAGCCGCATCGCATTCTTCGTTTCGTCCAGCGTGACGACGATGCTGCCGTCGAGCAGCGGCTTCATGCGCTCCCACATGCGCGGGAACACGCTCTTGCCGCCAGCGCCATCGACGAAGGAATACTCCCACTTCGTGAATTCCTGCGCCGAACCTTTTTCCAGCGACAACGCGGCCGGTGCGGCCGTCTCCGGCTCCGCGCCATAGATCTTCACGCCGGGCTTGATCGCCTTTATAGAACTGCCCAGGCCGGTGACCAATCCGCCGCCTCCGATGGCGCCGATCACCGCGGCCACATCCGGTGCGTCTTCGAGAATCTCCAGACCCATCGTCGCGTTGCCTGCGATGAAATTGTGATCGTCGAACGGATGCACGAACGTGCCTTCGACGCCCGCATAGGCGCGTTCGTCCATCGCCTTCCACGCCACATCGAACGGCACCATCACCAACCGCGCGCCAAGCGCCTTCATGCGCTCCTTCTTGGATTCGGGCGCGGTTTCTATCACCACCACGGTGCACGGCACGCCGGCGGCGCGCGCGGCGTACG
>DASXFK010000068.1:0-42270 GCA_036489635.1 Rhizomicrobium sp.
GTCGAAGAGAGATCGATCCCGGTTGTCAAATTCGTCACGTGCAGACGAAGCGAACCATCCAGCGTGATCGAGAGGTTCGCAGTCGTATCCAGCCCGATCGCCGTGTACATGCCGCTTGACGATTGCTGTTGCTGAATGACGGGATTGCCGGCGGTGCCTGCGCTGTCGTCCAGATGCTCGACGCGGAAGTCGCTGTTTGTATCCGGATTGCCGATGCCATTGCCGCCGAAAGCGACCCACAGCTGGCCGTCGGGATCGGTATCGCTCCGCCCGGCGTCCGCCGTTTCTCCGTTCGCCGTATCGGGCAACGGATGATGCACCGCCGGGAACCGCGCGCGGAAATCCTGAGCGCCGGACGCTTCGAAGATGTCCGTCAGCGTTTGCCGCGCGGATACAATCCAGGACGCATCGGTAACATTTGCCGGCGAGAATTGGGTGCTGTCCGAAATGCTCGCGGGCAACCCGATCTTGAAGTCCGCCGCCAGGAGAGATGGAGGCGTGACGTGCTGAATCCCGGTCTGCAGCGTCGCTTTCGAAATCTCGTCCGCCGAATACAGCGCCGGATTGTAAGACGAGAAGAAATCGAACCGACGACTCCAGCCCATTCACGTCACCACATATCGTGCGAACACCCTCGGTCGCCGGATTTCCGCCAGAATCCCGAGTTGCCTTTGAAGCGCATCGCGCGCAAATCTTGAGCGACGATAGCGAAAGGAAGAGCGATCGCATGCTGACGAATCCGAAGCGGCGCGCTTCGAAAAAGAAGCAGCTGACCGCGCGCAAGGAATCGATCGAATGGGACGGCGCGCGCATTTTCGTCGAGATCGCACGCTCCGGAAGTTTTCGCTCCGCGGCCGATGCACTCGGCCTTTCTTTTACGGCGGTGCAACGGCGCCTCGACCGGTTGGAACGCGGCCTCGACATGACGCTTCTCACCCGTCACGTAGACGGCGTACGGTTAACCGCCGAAGGCGAGCAGGTCCTGATAGCGGCGCAACGCATGGAAGCGGCGTCCTTCGAGCTTATGCGCAGTCAAAATCTGGATACCGGAGCGCAGTTCGGACAAGTGAAACTCGGAGTCACGGAAGGGCTGGGGACGTTCTGGATCACGCCGCATCTGGCGGAATATCAGAAGCGCCACGCCGATATCTCGGTTCATCTGTTGTGCGGGATGCCGTCGGTGGATGTGTTGCGTCTGGAGGCCGACCTTGCCGTCCAGCTCATTCGCCCTTCGGCAAAGGATCTCAAGCTTGTAAAGCTTGGAAGACTTCACGCCATGCCGTTTGCCACGAAGGATTACATCTCAAGATATGGCATGCCCAAATCGGTGGCCGATCTCGAAAATCATCGGGTCGTCATGCAGATCGCAGACCAGATCGTGAAAGTGGACGATTTTCCGCTCGATTTGAAAACGGCGCTTCAGAAAGCCAACATACCCATCGTCGCGAATATGAGTTCGACGCACTATTCCGCCGTCCTTAACGGGACGGGATTGAGCAACCTTCCCACCTATGTCGCGGCATTCGACAAAAGACTCGTTCCGATCGACATCGGTGTCAGGGCCGAACACGACATATGGCTGGTCTATCATCCCGATTCAGGGCGCATCACGCGCGTTCATCAGATGATCGACTGGCTGGTGGAAATCTTTTCGTCCAAGAGCTACCCCTGGTTCGGCGATAAGTTCATCCATCCGCGCGATCTGCCATCCCTCGACACCGGTCAACTCTCGTCTTGTATGCAACAGATAGATTTTGCGTCGCGCCCGCCGGAGCCGCAGAGAATGCGGGAGGAAAGCAACATGGAAAAGCCGGGAAAACCACGCACCCGCCCGCGTTGACCGCGACCGCAAAGCCGCGCCCTATAAGATTTTAAGCAGTGGAAGCGAAATCTCAGGCGCTTGCGTTTCGGGCCACGCGCATGGTTCGACCGGCGTGACGCCATTCAGCGAGCTGGATAAGGGACGGCTATTGCCTCCCGCAATGGCGGCCATGCCGGCGGCGACTTATGGGGTTGGCGTTCCCTGAACACGCGGCGCGAAACGCATTATCGCGCTATGCGAGAGAGTGTGCGTGTCCTCTTCGAGGATGACGTAACCGGCACCTTCGACCATCGCGCGCATGCGCCTCGGATCGTTCTCGGCGAAACCGGGATTGTTGCGAGCGGTTTCTTTGGTTTTGTCGGGATATTGCAGAACGACCTGTCCATCGGGCCGCATGACGGGCTTGAGATTGTGCAGATAGGACTCGACAATATCGCAGTCGATGTGGACGAAAGTGCCGAAGGAGAATGCGAAATCGACCGAGGCTTCCGGCACCCCCGGAAAGTCCGAACCGTGGTTCAGGATTTCGACGATGTGCGGGTGCGGAAAATTCCGGCGCAGCTCCGCCATCAGCTCGGGATAGAAATCGACGGCGTAGATCGTCTTGAACGGAAGCATGTAGCGCGTCCACCGTCCGCCGCCCGGCCCGATCTCAAGTGCGGTCTTGCCCGGATCGATATAGGGAAGTAGCCAGCGGTCACGTACAGAGCGCAGTTCGGGCCGCACGTCCGGGTCGCCCCAATGCAGTCCATAAAGCCCATCGCGTTCCGGCTGACCTATTTTGCGCGCGCCTATCAGCATCTGCACGTGCATCTTCGTATCCAGGCCGGGCACGCGTGATCTCCTTTCTTGCAGACAAGCACGAGCTTCCGCCCTGTTCAATGCGCTGCCCCGGCTGGCGCCGGTTGGAGGGACCGATGCTGGAACTTCGCCCCAATTGATGATACGGGCGAATGGCATGACGAGCAGTTTCCAGCCTCTTCAACCTGGCCGTGCGCTGGTGGCCGCACGCGACATGGCGCGCTATTTCTCCGGTGGCCCGTTCCTGCTCGTTTCCACCCGCCTCGCGCCTCCACTACCGCCTGGCCTGGGCGCCGAGACGATTCTGGTCGATGTCGGAAGAGACATCCGTTTTTTCTTTCAGGACAGCGTTCAGGCGGACGATTTCGCCGAGGCCCCCCAGCTTCCTTCCGACCTGCTGGCGATCGTTGCGACCTCTGCCGAGACCGCGCCGCTGCGCGCATTGTGGACTGAACGAGGGTTGGTCGCGCCGCCGCTGATTGCCGTCGCAAGCCTGCAGGAGGCGATCGGGCCGATCGTAGCGCGTGCAAAAGAGGAGATCGCGGCCGCCGCGGTGCGCCATGCCGAGCTGCAACGGGCGCTCGTGGCTACGCGCGCGGAGTTCGAAGAGACGCGCTCGGCGATGCACGGTGTAATGCGGACGCTCAGCCATCGCTATGCCGTCAAGATGAATTTGGTTGCCGCTGTCGCGCCGCTGCCGGCGAAGACGGCAACCGTCGAAGCGTTGGAGACGCTGCAACGGGTCTATCCTGTCGCAACAGAAGGCGTGACATGCCTTGCGCTCCACATAAGCGCGCTGCGCACGGGCGCAAAAGCATTCCTGCGAGTCCTGCTTTTTGGCGCGGAAAGCGGACGCATGCTCGGCGAGTGGCGGCGGCCTGGCGACGCGTTGTGCGATGGCTGGAACAGCTTCGATCTTCCGACGCCGGTCGCGGCAATTCGCGAGACGTTTGCCATCGCAGTCTCGCTCATCGGCGATTCGGAAAGTACCGTAAGTCTTTCTCTCGGCGACGGCGCCGGACGCGAAGGACTGTTTGCAATCCGGATATGGACGGCCGATGCGGGTGGACGGTTTCCGCATGCCCGTCACTGGATATGGAGCGCGCCGGGGGCCATTCGCCCGCCTTCGGGCACAGCGTCTCTCGTCGACGCCGATACCATCGGGCGGATCGTACGGCGAGGCAGCATCGAGGCCATGCAGGACTGCGTCGATGGAGCGGCTGCAAGCTACAGAATTCGTGGCGGCTCCTCGCTGCTTTGCCTGCAAGGTGTTTCTGTCCCGGACGCCGAAGCGATTTGCATCGAGCTGATGCGCGGTATCGGCGATCTCAACAGCGCGCGGTTCAATCTGACCGTTCAAGCCGAAGGACGGGGCCTCGCGAGCGGATGGCGTTCGTTTGGCGTTGCCGACAACACGCTCAAGCTCGGCGTATCGCTACCAACGACGCTTCCGGACACCGTCGATCTCTATCTGCGCATCGAGGCCGGCGACTGCGCAGCAAGCGGGTTTGCCACGGTCGCAATTCGCCACATCGAGGTCGTCACCGGAAAGCGCGATGAATCCCTTGTCGACCTGGATGAGATCGTCGATCCCGGACTTATCCCGCCCTCGCCAAACGAGGAACCGGTCGCCGTCAATTTCAGCGCAATCAGAGCCTCGAATTACACTGAGACCGACAAATATGCGTGGCTCCAAATCACCGTCGACGGCCTTTCCTTCAATGGCCGCATCGAGGACAAGTTGAAGTTCAAAGTCGGGCTGGTGGACGGCGGCCGGATCTCGCTCGAATTCCGCCAGGGTCAAAATTGGCCGCGCATCTTCGAACAGTGGCCGGGCCGCAGGCAAGACCGGTTCGGCGAGATGTTTCGCGTTACGCGGAACGGCGACGAACTTTCGATTGCAGGCAGCCTTGCCACCGAAGCAGACAAGAATCTGCTGGCGGCAGTGTGCAGTCTCTTGCCGGCCATCGTGAGAAGCGGAGTCCAGAACGTCCCCGCTGCGAAGCCGCGGCTTCCCGCATGGCTCGAAGCCGCACATGCTTTCGCGGTTGCAGCGCGGCGGACATTCCAGGATTCAGCCGGATGACGACCGTCGTTGCGCCGCGACCGTTGCAGACGACGCAATCGGCACCCGCACTCGCCATCGTGATACCGGCATTCAAACAGCCGGGTCTGCTTTCGGAAGCGTTGTCTTCGATCCTGAATCAAAAGGCGTCGTTCGGCATCGGCGCCGTCGTCGTCGATGACGGATGCCCTTTCGCGGAAACACGCCAAACCGCAATCGCGTTTGCAAGGGCAAATCCGGGCCGGATTTGCTATGTCCGTACGCAAAATGCGGGGCTGTCTGCAGCGCGCAACGCCGGTATTGGGTTGGCATTGCGCGCCTGGCCTGCCGTTGCCGCGCTCTATTTGCTGGATGCGGACAACCGGATGCAGCCCGACTTTCTGGCGCGTGCTTTCGCACTGCTTGAGGAAAGCCCGCCTCACATCGGCTGGATCTATCCCGATTTCGATATGTTCGGCATTCCGATAAACCACTCGACACGTGGGCCTTACTCGGTGCTGATGCATTTGCTGGAAAACTATTGCGAGGCTGGAAGTCTCATCCGGCGCTCGGTATTCGACGCCGGCATCCGCTTCGACGAGACCATGCGTACCGGACAGGAAGACTGGGACTTCTGGCTTCAAGCCGCAACCGCGGGATTTCGTGGACGGCATCTGCCACAATCCGGTTTTCAGTATCGCAGGCGCGTCGAGAGCATGCTGTCCGACGGCGAGGGGCTGCGCAAAACCAGCGTCGTCCAAATGCGCCGCAAGCACGAAGCGCTGACCGATCCGCGCACCCTGAGAGCGTTGGCACAGGAGGAAATGCCGGATTACGCACTCGATATCGGCGATGGCCGTTTGCGCCTCATCGCGGACCCGATGGTCGTGGACGATGGCCGTGCAGTCGACAAGGCTACGGCCTGGCACGAATTCATCGAAGCCGCGGAACGGCCGGCGGCGCGGTTTTTCCCGCCGGTTTTGTGTGTTGCCGACGCGGCGGCGTTAACGGCGCTTACCGTCAACAAGCTGGTGCGCAACGTATTCTGGCTCGCGCGGATTCTTTTGCGCGACCACCCTTTTGTCTGTGTGCGGATCGATCAGGGGGAGCCCTCCCAGCTTGGGCTGCGGGTTGCGGACGAGCGGGGTTTTTCGGGCGCATCGCTGATCTTCGTATCGACGCGCACCGCGTCCAAGATGGCCGTATCGAGGAAGAAGCAGGATCAGGATAGCGCCGTCAAATGTCTGTATGCGACTTTGCCGGCGGCCGCGGTGTTTGCCCACTCATCGTCCGGGGATACGCTGGAACAGCGCTTCGAGGCAGACATGGCCGCTATGGCACAGGCCATTGCCGGACGCGCGGAAGGACTGCCTTTTGACTGGCGCAAGGACAACCGGATGCAACGCAGCGCCGATACCGCGCTGAGTACGCTGATGGGGTTCCGTACGCTTTATCCGCATCTCAAGAGAGATGGCGTGCGTGACTTCGGCGTAATCCTGCCGCGCTGTGAGTTCGGGGGAATCGAGCGCGGCAAGGGCAATTATGCTCATGTGCTGCGCGCGCGCGGCTGGCGACCGCACCTTTTTCTCACTAAGCCGCAGACCGCTTATCTGAGCCCGCTCGCTTTTGAGGCCTTCGAGAGCGTCAATTTCGTTTCCATCGAGGCGGTTGAGAAGACCCATCCCACCCGCCAGTATTTCGGCATGTGGACGAGCGATCTGGCCAAGCGTGCCGAGGCCGATGACGTGACAGGTCTCCTGGCGAGCATGGACGCCATCATCAACAATCATTCGTTTGCCGCGCATGCGGTGGCCGCACGGTTGCGCCGGCTCGGCGTGCGGATGACGGTTGGCGTCCACATGACCGAGCGCACGCCTGTCGGCACTCCATTGGGCACGCCGCATTCTATCCTGGGGTACGAGTACGCCTATGACGGCATCATCGTGATTTCGGAGATGTTGCGAGAATGGTGCATCGGCCAAGGCGTGCCGGTCGAGAAACTTCATCTGGTGCGCAACGCGCCGAGCTATCCTGCCGGCAAAGGCATGATCTTGCGTTCGCTCAAGAACAAAAAGCGCAAGGACGGGCCGCTCAACGTCTTGTTCCTGGGGCGCTTGGATCGTCAGAAGGGCCTCGATCGCCTGGCCGAGATTATCCGGCGAACGCGGGGCGGCATGATCGCGTGGAGGATGGTCGGAAAATCGGTGATCGAGGACGCCGGCGTCGAGCTTGATGACATCGACATCGGCATCGAACCCCCCGTCCACACCCCGGAGGAACTGGACGCCCTTTACGAATGGGCCGATGTCATGATCCTGACCTCGCGGTTTGAAGGCGTGCCGCTCAGCATACTCGAGGCCAAGCGTGCGGGTTGCGTCGCGCTCTCCACCGATGTCGGTGCCGTGCGGGAAAACATTGAACATGGCGCCGACGGCCTGATCGTTGCGGCGGACAGCGACGAAGAGACCATCGTGCGGACCTTCTGCGAACATCTGGAACGCCTGGCGCGGGATCGCCGGTTGGTGCGCGCAATCGGCTTACGGGCGGCCAGGCGCGGCCGCCGTGTGCGTTGGGACCGCAACCTAGAGAACTGGGCCGAGCAGCTTGAAGCGGCGTGCGATGCGATTTCGCGCTCTCGTCCGCGTCTGGCTTCCCTGCGCGATGCTTGACCTCATGCCACGATAATCGTCAAAACTCCTGCAATGCCCAACAGTGAGAACATCCGCTCTCCTATCACATTGTTCAGCAACGGCCGCTCGGGGACGTCGGTTCTCTATCGCGCCTTCTCGCTGCATCCCGGTGTGGACGGCTGCGGCGAGTCGGCCAATCTGGCCTTCACAACATGGCGCGCGCTCGAGCAGATCTCGGGAATCACGCGCTATGGCAGAGTCGAGACAAAGGACTTCGGCGCAGAGGCTGCTCAACTCGTGCGGCACGCCTACCTCACGGTGTTCCCGTCCGACAAGAAGGAGTGGGTGCACAAGCCGATCGGCCTGCCGCGCATCCATCGGGACTTTCCCGGCGCCGAACCCGACAGCGATGAATTCGTGGACTGGTATTGGAACGTCTTTTCCCGCAGTTTCCCGGACTCCCGCAATTTCGCGATCCTGCGAAACCCGCTCGACGTGGTCATCAGCGGCAAGACCTATCTGGGCGTCGAGGATGCGGTGATGTGGCGTTCGCTCAAATTCCTTTACGCCCACCTGATGCACGCCAGGGACCGCATCCGTATCGCGGTACGCTATGCCGACATGATCGCCGATCCGGCAACGACGCTGAAACGTATCTGCGAAGCGGTGGAACTGGAGTTCGTCCCCCTCATGCCGAAGGCCTTCGAGCGGCTCCATGTTCCTGCGCGGGGCGTTATGCACGGCACGAAGGAAGAGTTGACGGAGAAGCGCAAGACAGGCTTTCTCCATCTGGAGAAGCGCAAAGCGCTTATCCTGGACGACGATGCGCTGCTTGCTCTGGAGCGCTACCACAGGACGCTCGCGATGTTTGGATTACCACCCGACCTGGAAGGCACGTCATGATCGTCGCGCGCCTGGCTTTCGAGATGAATTACAATATCCACGTCTCGGAAGAGTTCGGCTTCATTTTCTTCAACAATCCGAAAGCGGGGTGCTCGACCACCAAAGCCACCCTCAATCTTGCCTGCGCCCGGCGGCTCGGAATCGATCTCACGTACGCCCAGATGCACGACATCCATGCCCGCGAGCACAATATCCTCAAGACACCGAAGCAGATAGGCGGCAAGCGCTTCGAACAGATGGCGGCCGATCCGAAGGTCGTGCGCTTCTGCATCTTGCGCGAACCGGTCAGCCGTATTTGCTCGGCTTATGCCAGCAAGTTCCGGGGAAATTCGCCGCAACAACAAAAGCTCAATGCGTTCCTGAACCGTCCGGCCGGCTATAAGTGGCCCGACATCAACGAGTTCGTCGCCGTGCTGGCGTCGGACAATGCCATTCGCGATTTCGATCCGCACTGGCGGCTGCAGTACCATCAAGTTTGTGCCGAGGATGCAGACCTGACGCTTGTCGGTTTTCAGGAAGAGCTGGAGCTCTCCTTGCGGCAGTTCTCCCGGCTTGTGTTTGGCGATGAGGAAATCGAAATCTTCGACGCGCGCGCCCATTTCCGGCAAAACGTCTCCAGGAGCAGCGCGCAACGGGAGGCGCTCACCCCCAAATCCCTGCAACTGCTGGAACGCGCTTATGCGGAGGATTTCGCCTTCTACGCCCGCGAATGGGCCCGCGCGCATCCCGGCGCACCGCTGCAGAAGACGGCCGGCTAGAGCCCCGGCGTCGCAATGAGCGCGCGCAGCACGAGCGCGCCGTATTCGCCGTTCATGTGCATGTGGTCTTTCCAGCCATCGGGCTTGGGCGCGTCGGTGAACTCCCGGGGCGCATCCTTGCCGAAGATCGCCAACGTCCTGAGCGGGTCGCGCAGCGTTTCGGCTGGCTGCCAGAGAACCTCTGCATCGATCTCCCGGCACAGGATGTCCGACGCGGCCGCAAAATAATCCGCGATCTTTTGGGCGTCGCCGGTCTTTTCCAGTCTCGGATACAGCTTCAACTCGGTGGCGTCGCTGATGCACGGGGCCGGTATGATGGTGATCGGCCGGTCGGCGATGGCGCGCACCTTGCGCGCAACCTGCAGGTTGATCGATCCGCGCAGGAGTCCCGCCATAGCGAGCAGGTAGCACTCCTGCGATATCGGCGCGCGGTTGTCGAGCGCCTGATCTTCGCTTCGGAAGGACATCAAACTCCCCATGGCCCATAAGATTGAGTAGTCCAATCCGCACAGGACATAGCGGTCGTAATCCGCCCGGATGACGGGCTCGCTGTTCGTCCGGCCCAGCAGTTGCGAGAGTTCTTCGGACTGAGGAACCAAGCGGTCTCCGCAAACCGCCAGATCGACAAATCGTGTGCGATGTGCCGAAAAAAAGGTGATATTGATTTCGGTAAGCTCGCGTTTGATTGCCTGCCAACCTTGCCGCAAAGCCGCGGTATGCGAATCCCCGATAACGCAGAGCCGCTTCATGGCGCGTACGTTTCCAACAATTCGTCGTCGCAGGCCACATCTTCAGCGGTGCGAATCGCATCGGCCTGAGGCGTGGTGTCCGCCGGCTGTGGCTCGGGGGTGACGGGAATTTGCCACTCTGCATTGTAGGCGATCAGGAAAGCGTCGATGGCCGCGACTGCGCCCGCATCGGTTACCGTTCGCAAATTCGGCTGGAAGTAGAGATTGCCGGCGACAGGATTGGTCGCAATTTCGTAAGAGGGAAAGTAATCGACGTCGCGATGTTCGCTTTGGAGCTGACCTGCTGCGGCGCGCAAGACGGCTTTGGAATAGTTCGCGGCGACGAGCACATGTTTTCCCGTCGCCGTCGCCACCGGCCATTGCGGCGTGACCGTCAGCAACAGCTTCATGCTGGGATTGTGCGTCTTGGCGAGCGCCAGGAACGCGGCGAGGTCGTCACGGACCTGCTGCGCCGTGAAGTTCACGCAGCGATGCCGCGCGGGATCGTATTCGCCACAAGCCACGCCAGGCGCGGTCGGATAGACAGTTCCGGTACGCACATCCGTCCACGCTTCCGTCAGGCCCAACGTGAACACGAAAACCTGGGCCTGGGTGATCACATCGCGCACTTTGCGCAAATGGAAGCGGCGCTGGTCCTTGACGGCGGCAGCCGAGGCAAGGCCGTTCGGCTCGATGGTGGGGCGCAGGGCGTCGAAGAAGCGGTCTGCCTTCTGCCAGATCGCGTTGGCCGGGGTAAAGAGGCCGAACGCTTCTTCGGCCAACTGCCGGAGCTGGCGCGCGGTGTAGATGTTTCCATGGCGCGCCGAATAGAGACCGAAGCCAAAACGCATCTCCTCCTCGGGCGTCAGGCCGGGCGGTGGCGGCTCCAAGTCGAGCACCTGAAAGCCGCGCGTGCGCAAATGCCGCAAAAGCCGCTGCGCGAAACAGCTTCCGGCCATTGCGAGCGTTGTCTCCTGGCCGATGTGAAATTTGGGCTGGTGAATGATCCCGATCGTCTCGACTGAGCGGCCGGTTACGGCAGTACGCCAGAACGCTTCCGGCGGCAGGTTCTTATAAGGATTGCGGGCTTGGGATTGCGTCATGACATGCCATAGCAGCGGTGATTACTTGACGAATATACACAGGATCGGGCTTGGCGGTAGACGCGGCCGTGGTTAGATTCGCGCGATGGGCGCGAGTGACGAACCGGACGGGACGAAAGAGGCGCGGCGGCGCTATGACAGGATCGCGGTCAAGCTTCGCGGCGGTCAGCGTCATCCCACCCTGGGCTTTCATCCCGATCGCGGCGACACCGATTGGTGGCAGGCCGGCGAGCACCGCTTCGAGAAGATGATCAAGGCTTTCGCGATCGCGCCGCATCATCGTGTGATCGACTATGGCTGCGGCAGTCTGCGGCTCGGCGGCCACTTCATGCGTTATCTCGAGCGCGAACATTATTTCGGTCTCGATGTTGCTGCAGACCTGATCGCAATCGGCCAAGAACTGATCGGTTCCGACATCGTTGCGGACCGCGCGCCGCACCTCGCCACGATCGACGAGGAATCGCTGGCGGCGGCGGCGGCCTTCGGCGCGTCGTTCCTGTTTTCGGAAGCTGTCGACTACCATGTGGTGCCTGACGAATGCGAGTTCTACTACACCGCGCTCAAGCGGCTGGTGAATTTGCCGGGAAGCCGGCTGCTGTTGAGCGTCAGAATGGATGAGACGGAGCACGAATACATCCAGGGCTGCTGGGCGCGTCCTCTGGAGCACTTCAAACGCGCGCTGGCGCCACTCTCCTATGTGAAGTCGCACTTCGTGCAGATCGGCGCTGCCGGCGGCAAGCATGCCGGCATCGCGAGCGCCACCCTGGAATTCCATAGAATCCAGAGCGACTAGAAGGCACGCGGGTGCGCGGTCCCAGTCTGCTTGCTCCAATCGATGTGGCACGCGACAGAGCCGTTCACCCGATTTCATACAGGCTCCGATCGCCCAGGATCGTCAGCGCCTGACGCGCCAGGTCGGGCGCCATGTTCACCTTCGCGAAATCGCTCGCAACCGTGCCGTCGAGGATGCGGCGGTAGACGCCCTGCATGATCGACGCGAGGCGAAACAGGCCGAACGCGAGATAGAAGTTCCAGCCGACGACGCCGTCGCGGTTTGTGCGCCGGCAGTAGGCGAGCACGTAGTCGCGTTCGCTCGGAATGCCGCCGATATCCGCAGCCGCGAGCGGGGCCTTCGCGCCGGTGGTGCGATGCCAGGCAAACGCGCTGAACGCCAGATCGGCGAGCGGATCGCCGATGGTCGCAAGCTCCCAGTCCAGCACGGCGGCGATGCGCGGCTCCGTGGAGTGCACTATCATGTTGCCGAGCTTGAAGTCGCCGTGAACGATCGCCGTGCGCCGGTTGCCCGGTACCTGCGCGGGCAGGGCAGCGATCAGAGCCTCCATTTCGGGAATCGGATCGGTCTCGGCTGCGCGATATTGCTTGATAAAGCGTCCCATCTGCCGGTCGATGTAGTCGCCTTCGCGTCCGAACGCGCCGAGCCCCACCGCCCGGTAATTCACAGAATGCAGCTTCGCGAGCGTCGCATTGAAGTCGTCGTAAATTCTGCCGCGATCCGCCGGCGCGACGCCTGGCAGCGAGGCGTCCATCAGAATGCGCCCCGGCACATAATCCATCACATAGAAGGCCGTGCCGATGATGCCGTCGTCCTCACAGAGGAGTCGCGCATGCGGCACCGGCACATCGGTCGCCGCGAGGCATTTCATCGCCAGATATTCGCGATCCACCTGATGCGCACTAGGCAGGAGAACGCCCGGCGGTTTCTTGCGCATCACATAGCGGTTGAAGCCGCCGGCCGTGTGCGTCACCAGCAGGAACGTCGGATTCGACGCGCCGCCCTGGAATTGGTGCACCTGCAGCGCGTCGCCGAACCCGGCGATACGCGCCCGCAAATAGTCGTCCAGCTTCGCGATATCGAAGCGATGCTTCTCTGCGATCGCGCCGACCGGCAGTCCTGCGACCGGATCGTTCATCCGAGAAAGGTGAGGACGGCGTCCAGGAACGCCGCCTCCTGCTCGATCATCGGATAATGCCCGGCGTCGCGGATGCGCTTCACCCGGGCGCCGGGAATCAGCTTCGCCAGTTCGTCCGAATAGCGCGCCGGGATCAGGCCATCGCTCTCGCCATGCACGATCAGCGCCGGCGCAGAAATGTACTTCGCACGCCGCGCCAGACCGCGATCCGGCAGCGGCCAGAGGAACTTGGTCGCCGCCGACAGATTGATGGTGCGGAACGTCGCCTTGTTGTCCGTTGCCGCGTCGAACGCCGTCGGCTCTTTTGCCGCGTTCGCGGTGTCGTGCCATTTCAGCTTCGCCAGTGCGTCCGGTGTCTGCGTGAACGGATCGGGCAGTGGCGCGGCGTCCAGCCACAAACCGAACGAATCGACCAGGACCAGCCTGCGCACCAGATGCGGTGCGATCGCGGCCAGCTCCGCCGCGAACATCCCGCCGAGCGAGTGGCCGATAAGGTCCACCGGTCCACGACCCCAGCTCTCGATCAGCGCACGTTGGTGCAGCGACATGTCGAGCAGGTCGTGCAGATTCTCGAGCCCGTCCGACTGTCCGAACCCCGGCGCTTCCGGCGCGCACACCTCGAACCGCTCGCACAGCGCTTCGAGAAACGGCGCCGATCCCGGATGTCCTTCGAACCCATGAAGATAGAGCAACGGCGCGCCTTTGCCCCCGCGCCACACGCGCACCTCGATGCCGGCGATATTCTCCTTCGTGACCTTCATTGGGCGGCCACTTTCGTTGCCGCTTTCGCTGCCATCCTTTTCTGGCTGATCTCAGGCGTCCAATGGTCGGGCTGATCGGCCCAGAGATCGCGCAGTTGCGGAATGACCCGTGTCCCAACGAGATGCGTGTTCATCGCCGCCACGTCTTCCGGCAGGTTGCCCATGTGCAGGCAGGCGATCAGCTGCCCGATGCGCAGGTCTTTCGCCAGCTCGCGCACCCGCTGCGCCACGCGCTCCGGCGTTCCCGCAACGATGTAGCCTTTCTCGTCATATTCCCAGAAGCTCATCTGGCCGCGCGCCGCCCGCACGCGATCCTCCGGCTTCAGCAGCGGGCTCGCCTTCACCCGCGCCGCCATCGCCTGCGCCGATTTGATCGAGGTGTAACCCGGTGGCGCGACGAAGCCGGGATCGATCATGTTCGACTGATAGAAGAACTTGACGCCCTCGTAGTATTTCTCCTCCGCCTCCTTGTCGGTGTTGGCGCAGCAGATGAGCTGGGTGAAGGCCATGCGGTGCGGATTCATATCGCCGCCCTTCTTGGCGCAATACTCCCAATAGGCATCGACCATCGGCTTCGCGGAATAGAGACCGGAGAAGGAGAGGTGGCCGTAGCAATAGTTCTCCTCGATAACCAGGTCCCACGTTTCCACGCTGCCCGACCCGGGCACCCAGATGGGCGGCCGTTTCTGGATCGGCTTCGGCCACACATTTACGTAGCGCAGCTGGTTATACTTGCCGTTGTGGGCGAACGGTTTGTCTTCTTCCCACGCGCGCAGGATCAGCTTGCGCGCCTCGTGGAAACGTTCGCGCAATTCCACCGGCGGATTGCCGTAGGCGAACACCGAGTCCATCGGCGTGCCGAACACGAAGCCGGCGATGACGCGGCCGCCGGAAACGCAATCGAGGTAGGCCATCTCCTCGGCAATGCGCTGCGGTGGATTATAAAGTGCGAGGCTGTCGCCGATGATGAGGATCGCCGCGTCTTCCGTGCTGCTGGCCAGCGATGCCGCGAGCAGGTTGGGCGAGGGCGTCATCGCGAACGGCGTCTGATGATGCTCGTTCACGGCAAGCCCGTCGAAGCCGTCGCGATCTGCCTGCTGCATCAATCGGATGAACATGCGGTAGGTCTCGCCGACCTTGACGGGATCGACCAATTTCCAGTCGGGCGTTACCCAGGTCGAATGGCCCGGCCGCGGCTCCAGCGGGAGTTCGGGATAGGTGACCTCAGCGAACCAGTGGAACTTCATGCCAATGTCTCCGATGTCATAGGCGATCGAGCCTGTTCACGCGGTCATTCCGCCGTCGATCGCAATCGCCTGCCCCGTCACAAAGCCGGAGGCGTCGCTCGCGAGATAGAGCGCCAGTTGCGCGATGTCGTCCGGCGTACCGATGCGGCCCACTGGCGTGCGCTGGCTGATCGCATCGCGGATGGTGTTGGAGGTCAGCATCGTGTCGTGGATCATGTCGGTGTCGATCACACCGGGCAGGATCGCGTTCGCCCGCACCCCGTTCTTGCCATAGGTCGCGGCCAGCGAGCGGGTCAGTGCCACCACGCCGCCTTTGGTCGCGGTATACGCGTGGGCGCTCGGTCCGCCGCGCAGCGCCGCCACCGATGCGGTGTTGATCACCACGCCTTTGCCGCGCTCGATCAGCATCGGGATGCCGTATTTGCACATCAGGAACACGCCGGTGAGGTTGATCGCGACGATCCGGTCCCAGTCTTTTTCCGTGCAGTTCACGGTGTCGGTCATTTCCACGCCCATCCGCGCTTTGGCGGAAAAGCCGATGCCGGCATTGTTGTAGAGGATGTCGAGGCCGCCGAACGTATCCTTCGCGAGTGCAAGTGCCGCGCGCACATCGGCCGAGTTCGACACGTCGCCGGCGGCGCCAACGGCAATGCCCCCATCGTCCTTGATTGCGGCGACGGCATCGGACACCGAGGCCTGGTCCAGATCGTTGACAACGACGCTTGCCCCTTCGCGTGCGAACAGTTTCGCCGCCGACAGGCCTTGCCCGCGGCCGGAGCCGGTGATGATCGCCACGCGGCCCTCCAGAACACCCATCGCTGCTACTCCCAACCTGGTTCGACGCCGGTGAGGCTCGGCATGCCCGAGTGCGCCCACAGCCCGCCGTCGGCGACATAGAACGCGCCTGTCACGAACGAAGCCTCGTCCGACGCCAGGAACAGCGCGAGATTGGCCATCTCCTGCGGTGTGCCGAGGCGTCCCATCGGGATCGCTTTCTTGATGCGGTCCATCACCTCTTTGCGCGACACTTCCATCGCCCGCAGCGCCGGTGTGCCGATGGGTCCGGGGCAGAGCGCGTTGCAGCGGATGTTCTTCTGGGCGTATTCGATCGCGAACACGCGTGTGATGTTCACCACCGCGGCCTTTGCCGCGTTGTACGGGCCAAGGCCGTAATCGCCTGCCAGTCCCGATACGGAAGCCGTGTTGACGATCGCGCCGCCGCCCTGTTCCAGCATGTGGCCGATCGCGAGCTTGGAAGCGTACCAGTACGAGGTCAGGCCACCGTCGATGGCGCGCCGCCAATGCTCGAGCGAAACATCGGCCAGCCGTCCGCCCGCGCTCACCTGCGCATTGTTCATCAGCACATCGAGGCGGCCATAGGTCTTCACCGCAAACTGGATCATGGCCTCGATCTGTGCGGTGTCGAGGATGTTGGTCTCCACGAACGCGGCATTGCCGCCGGCTTCGCGGATATCGTTCGCCACGCGCTGCCCGCCTTCGACATTCACGTCGGCGATGACGACCGATGCGCCTTCGCGCGCAAAGGTCCTGGCGCTCGCTTCGCCGATGCCGGATGCCGAGCCGCTGACCAGCGCGATCTTGTTGGCGAGCCGCATGTTATGCTCGCGCGAATGTGTCGTGCGCCGGAATAAGCTCGTTCCTGGTCATGGCGTTCCCTTTCCCGATCGGAAGCCCTTCGCAAACATCAGGCCTTCGGAATAATTGGAACGCGTTTCATTGTTTGACGCAAGGCGACACATCCCCTTCCGCTCCGTCAGTTCAAGCCGTATTGGGAGCCCTTGGCGAAAGTCCTGAAGGCTTGAGCCGGCCTCGTGAGCAAGGCGATTTTGCCGTCACGGATCGCAAGCACTTGCATCACTGCCGAACGGTGATCCCCACGAATACCCAGCGTCCCAATGCGTCGTAGACGCCGGGATAGGTGTTGTCGTCGCTCGCCACGCCGCTCGCATAGTCGAACCCGAAGATCGGCGGGTCGCGATCGAAGATGTTGTTGACGCCAGCGCGCAATTCCCAGTTCTCGCTCGCGCGCCAGTTCACGCTCAGATCGATATAGCTGCGGTCCCCGAGCCGGTAGTCCGCTGCGCCGAACGGCTGTGTGAGATTGGGATTGGAGGACGCGGTGGCGATCCGCTCCGCGCCGGTGAATCGCCAGGCCACTGTCACATCGAAATCGTCCGGCGTGTTCCATGTGGTGCGAAGCACATGCCGCCAGCGGGGGATCGGATCGCCGCACAGGAAACCGTAAAGACCCGCGCAGTCATACGGCGTGGCGCCGGGTTCCGGCGTGGTTGTGTACGCATTGGTGTAAGTGCCCATCAGCCGGAAGGTGGCCGCTCCCCAGTTTCCGCCATTCCAGTGCGGCAGCAGAGCGACATAGGTCGCATCGGCATCGATACCGCGGGTTTCGAGCTGCGAGACATTTGCGCTCAGGTCGCTCACATATCCCTTTGTGCTCAGCCACAACGAACCGCTGATCGGGGCGCGGTGGATCAGGCCGCAGAGGTAAGGATTTCCCGTTTGCAGGCATTGTTCGATCGCCAGATCGGGATCGAGCGTGGTGATGACGCCGTGGATGTCGATGTCGAAATAATCGAGCGACAGGCTCAGTCCTTCAAGCGGTGTGGCGACCGCGCCTATGGTGAAAGTGTTTGCGGTTTCGGGTTTCAGTGCGGGACTGCCGCCCACCAGCGCATTGTAGGTCTCCGGGCTTGGCGCGATGTTGCCGTATTGCGACGCCGTGACGCCCGTGCGGGCGCAGTTGATCTGGGTCGCAAACGGGTCGTCCTTTATCGGGTCCGTGCCGGCACAGGGATCGTGGTCAAGGCCGGCCGGCGTCAAGGTTTGTGGCGTGAACAGCTCGACGACATTCGGCGCGCGCTCGGCGCGGTTGAAACCGGAACGAAACCGGATGGCATCGTCCGCCACCCATTCGAGACCGAGCTTGTAGGTCTGCGCGCCACCGGCATTGCTGTAATCGGAATAGCGATAGCCCGCAGATGCGGTCAGGTCTTCAAGGAGCATGCGCTTGCCCTGAACCAGCGGGAGGCGCAGCTCGGCATAAACTTCTTCAACGCCGAACGCGCCGCTCACCGCAGGCGAGGAGAACCCGGCACTGGCCAGGTCGCCGCTCGCGATTTCGGCGTCCGGCGCATAGCCCAGGCTTTCGCGGCGGTACTCCGCGCCCAGCGCGACACCGGCGGCGGTTTGTGCCCACGGGCTGATCACGCCATAGCGCGACAGATCGCCCGCGATATTCGCGCTCGCGACTGTCTCCCCCGTGTCGCCTCTCGCTTTGGCACGGGCATCGACATAGGCGAGCGCGGCCGGCGTGATCCCGTTGAGAGAAAATACGTCGTAGGGAACGCAGCCGGGATTTCCCGAGGCGCAAACGATTGCGCCGGACGCATTGCGTACCGCGTCGAGTGCGTCGAACGCGCGTGACAGCGATACATCGTGCACATCGGTCTGGCCGAGCGCGACCGACCCGAATTGTGCCGAGACGTCGTAGCGCCAGTCATCGATCACGCCTTTTGCGCCCGCAAGAATGCGATAGTCGGAATGGGCAATGCGCTCCTCGCGTCCGCCGGCACCGACGTCACGCCGCCCGATTGCGAGAAGAGCGTCACCGTTCAGCGGCACGCCGGCGTCGGTGCAGAAACGCTGCACCTCATCTGCCGATAGCAAAGGATTGGCGCATGCGATCGACACCGGCACGTTGCCAAACAGTCCGCTCGGCGCCAGCCTGGTGTTCGTCACGTCCGACATGTACATGCCGTCGGCATAAAGCTCGATCGCCGGCGCGAGTTCGTAGTGCGCAAACGTACCTGCCACAAAGCGTTGATCGGGACGCTCTGCATATTCGAACGGCGCATAATTGAACGCGTCGCGCCGCGGATCGAAGTCGCGGAGGGTGTTACCGGCGCCGCTGGGGTCCAGCGTGAGATCGCTCACCAGAGAAGAGCCCGTAGGGTCGATGACGAAGAACTGGCCGTTTGCGGTGCTGAAGGTCGAACCCGAGCACACCAGCAAGCGTTTTTTTGCCTCGAGCGGACAGGCGCTGAAGTCGCGCGCGCCCTGACCGATGCTCTCACCGGCGCGATAGCCGCCGTACAGGGAAAGGTTTCCCTTGCCATCGTCCGTGTCCGTTCCGGCGGTGAGGGTGATCTCACCGTCGAAGCCGTCGAACACGCTCCGCGGCGGCCGCGGCGTGCCGCTGGCCAGGAGCCGCGCCTGGATGCCCGTTTCGTCATTGTCGTGCTGATACCCGCCACCCTGCAGATCGAGCTGGAAGCCGGTGAAATCGCGCTTCAGGATGAAGTTGACCGCGCCTGCCACGGCATCGGAGCCGTAGACCGCCGACTGGCCGCCGGTCACGATTTCGACCCGATTCACCAGCGCATCGGGAATGAAGTTCAGATCCGGCGCGATCGATCCGTTCGTCGGATCGCCCGGCATCAGCCGCTTGCCGTCCAGCAGCACCAGGGTGCGCTCCGGGCCGAGATCGCGCAAGTTCACAGTCGCCGTGCCGGAAATGGCGTTGACGCTTTGCGGGTTGTTCGTTGTGCTGTTCTGATCGGCATAGATCTGCGGCAACTGGTTCAGGAAATCCTCGATACGCGTCGCGCCGGTGGTTTTGATGGTCGCGGAATCGATGCCGATCAGCGGGCTGATGCTCGTGGCGTCTGTCTGCGGGATCCGCGTCCCCGTCACGATGACTTCTTCGATTTGCGGGCTGGCAGACTGGGCGTTTGCATCGGGCGCGGAAAGGAACAGCGCGGCACCGGCCAGTGTGGCCATAACGCGAACAACGACCCCCAACGCCGTTTCCCCCCAAACGCCAGGGCCTATCCCCATATCTGGAACGGCCCCGCTGGATCAATGTAGCACGCAAGCATGGGGGCACGAGAAGGGGCCGATATATCCAGATCGATAAAGCGTTTCCGATCGTCGATAGCAACGGCGCGGCTGGCCATAAGACGGTCGAGCGCTCGTCATCGATATAACGCGATCGTAGTGCGAACGGGTTATGCGGCGGCGGGGGGCCGACGTTATCTTTCGAAATCCCCCTCGAGCCCGCGCCTGAAGCAATGAGAGGCGCGGGCTCTTTTTTAGCCCGTCCGGGTGCCAACGCGCCATTTCTCCCAGCGTTATTTCGGATCGGCGATAACGATTTCGACGCCGCGGCTCTTGGCGGCGCGGGGTCTTGAACCTTCTTCTTCCCGAAGCTTTGCGATGTCGTGGCTGCGCCGATGGTGCGGAAGCCGGAGCACTGGCTTGCCGCGGGCAAATCGGATTTGATCGAATGGCGCAATACATTTTCTTCAACACAGATTCGGCACGCATGAGCACAGAGCGGCATCTTCCGGTACGCGGCGGCAACACGGATGAGCGTGTCATCCATGTCGTCTCCTATACGGACTTTCTGTGTCCTTATTGCCGCCGTTTCCGCACGGTGTTGAAGCGCCTGCGCCAGGCCTTCGGCGAGCGTATCGCCTATACGCTGCGCCACTTTCCCGTCGAGCGCATTCATCCGGGGGCGACATTTGCGGCGCGCGTCGTCGAAGCCGCGGGCAGGCAGGGACGCTTCTGGGACATGCACGACCGGCTGTTCGACGAAGAACCGCCGTTCAGCGAGGCGCACATCCTCGACATGGCTCGCGGGCTCGGGCTCGATATGAAACGTCTCGAGCACGATCTCGCCGCCCCCGAAACGCTCGCGCCGGTTGAAGCGGATATCGCCGACGGCCGGCGGCTCGGCGTCAGCGGAACGCCGACCATCTTTGTGGATGGGGTGCGCTATGACGGCGCCTGGGATTTCTATTCGCTGGCCGATGCGTTCGAGCAACCGGTGTCGGAGCGCATCCGCCGTTCGGCGCACGCCTTTGCGAATCTGCCGGCGTCCGGCGGCTTGGCGCTGCTGATCGCGGCGGCGTTGGCGCTGATCTGCGCAAACACGCCGCTGTCCGGCTTCTATCATACATTTATCGCATCGAGTTTCGGTATCGGGCCACCCGACACGCCGCTGTCGCTAACGGTGGGTGCGTGGTTCTCCGAAGGTCTGCTTGCGCTGTTCTTTCTTCTGGTCGGTCTGGAGATCCGCCGCGAGATGACCGCGGGTGCGCTGTCGGATTTCAGAGCCGCGCTGCTGCCCGTGATCGCGGCGATCGGCGGAGGCATCGTGCCTGCTCTGATCTATCTCCTCTTCAATCGCGCCGGGACCGCGACGGGCTGGTCGGTGCCGACGGCGACCGACATTGCATTTGTGCTCGGCATTCTTGCGCTTCTGGGGGATCGCGTTCCGCCGCAACTGCGCGTTTTCATCGCCGCCTTCGCCGTGATGGACGACATCATCTCCGTGCTCACGCTTGCGATCTTCTATCCGCACAATTTCGAAGCGGCGTGGTTGCTGGGCGCAGGCGCCGCGATCCTTGCGATGTTCGCGCTGAACCGCAGCCGCGTCTATGCGAGCTGGCCTTATCTGCTGGTTGCGGGTGCCGTATGGTTCTGCCTTCACGCCGCTGGCGTGCATGGCGCCCTGGCGGGAATCGTGCTTGCCGGTTTCCTTCCCACGCGGCCGGAGCCGGATGCGAGGCCATTGCTCGCACAAGCCGCAAATGCGCTCGCGGCGCTCGAGATTGCGCAGGCGGACAAGAGCGCGAGCGAGGACGACAGGGATACCGTTCTCGACTGGGCCGGCCGCAACCTGTCCGCGGCCAGCGACAGGCTGCTGTCGCCCGCAGACAAGGTCGAGCGCGCGGTCGCGCCGTGGAGCACCTATCTCGCGCTTCCCCTGTTCGCGTTTTCCGCAGCCGGTGTGAGCTTCGATGCGGACCTTTCCGCGCCCGGTGCGCTGTCCATCGTTGCCGGCGTCGTTCTGGGACTCGTTGTCGGAAAGCCGTTGGGTATCGGGCTTTTCTCGCTGGCGGCCCTGAAGGCCGGAATTGCGCGGGCACCGAAGGGCATCGCACCTCGCACCTTCATCGGTGCGATCTGCCTCTGCGGCATCGGCGACACGGTCTCGCTTCTCCTGGCAGATCAGGCGTTCCCGCAAGGTGGCGACGCGGCGATCGCCAAGATCGCCGTGCTCATCGGATCGGTCCTCGCCGCCGCACTCGGCGCCGCGATCATCGCGCTTGGCGCGCCAATCCAGCAAAGCGCGCTGAACAACAGATGACGCGGTTCGCCGGCCATGGCTCCTCGTCTGTGCGTTCACTTCGCGGCCTCGATCGTCGCGACCTGGGGGTCGCGGAGATCGCGAACACGCCCCCGCTCTGGACCCGGCCCCGGCAATGCGCGCATGCTGCGGCACAGACCGGGGGAGGCAGCGATGAAGCGATTGGGGTACGTGGCCGTCGGCGTTCTGGTTCTCGCCGGATGCCAGAAGAAGACGGAGACGACACCGCAGACGGTCCCCTACAACATCGAAATCTCCACCAAGGATCTGATGAAGCACGCGATCGATCCTGCGGCCGACATCGTGTGGGCGGCATCGGGTTACGTGGTCGATGAAAAAGGTACGACCGATCTATCGCCCAAAACCAAAGAAGGCTGGACGATCGTCGAAAACAACGCGGCCATCGTTGCGGAATTGTCGAATACCCTGATGCTTCCGGGCCGCTCGCCGGGAGAACCGCAGTGGAACGCTTATGCGAACCGGCTGCACGACACCGCCATGGCTGCCATGCGTGCTGCGCAGCATCAGGATAAAGCCGGCCTGCTGCACACCGGCAGCGACATTTTCCTCGCCTGCACCGGCTGTCACAAACGCTACGTGCTCGGCGAGAAATAGCCGGTGTCGTCGTTCACGGCATGGCTGGCTGCAACGCCGTGGAGCATCCAACTCCATGAGAGCCTCTATGCCTATACGCTGATCGAATCGGCGCATGTGATCGGCATCATGCTGTTCGTGGGGACGATTGCGATGGTCGATCTTCGGCTGCTCGGTCTTGCCTGGCGTGACACGCCGGTCTCGCAGATGAGTGCCCGGGTGCTCCCTTGGACGGTGGCGGGTTTCATTCTGATGCTGATCACCGGTCTCCTGCTTTTCTACGCGATCCCGATACGCACCTGGCACAGTCTGTGGTTCCGCACCAAGATGGTCCTGCTGATTGTTGCAGCCATCAACATCTGGATATTTCACCGTCGCGTCGAGCGCGACCGCGCGCTCTGGGATGAGGCGCCGCTGCCGCCGCGCGGCGCGCGCATCTCAGCCGCGATCTCCCTGTCGGTATGGATCGGCGTCATCGTGATGGGACGGATGATCGCCTACAATTGGTTCGACTGCGACAAGCATCAGTCGACGTTCGTCTATACTGCAGCCGGCTGTTCGACCTATCCGAAGGACGAATTCTAGTTCGATGAGCCTGTACGCACAGTTCCAGGCCCTGGATTCAAGCGCACTGGCGACGGGGATCAAAGGGTCGCTCTGGCTGTTCCCGGCGATCGAAGCCGTGCATCTTCTGGCGCTCGCGCTGCTGGGCGGCGCGGTGCTGATGCTCGACCTGCGATTGCTGGGCGCCGGACTGATCCGTCAGCCGGTTGCGGCGGTGGAGCGCAATGCGCGCCCCTGGTTGATCGGCGCAATCGCGACGCTCATCGTGACGGGCGTTCTCATCGGAATATCGGAAGCGCTGAAGCTTTACGACAAGGATGCATTCTGGGTGAAGATGGCCGCGCTGGCTGTCGTGCTCGTGTTCACCTTCGCGGTTAAGCTTCCCATGGCGCGGCGCGGCGTATCGGGGTTGGCGGCAAAGGTGCTTGCGACGCTATCGATTCTGCTGTGGCTGACGGTCGCCATGGCCGGGCGCTGGATCGGGTTTTCCTGACGCCTATTTCGGCGGCGGTTCGCTCGGATCGGCTCCATCGCGCGGCGCACCGGTCCCGCTCGATCCCATGAAGAGCTTGCGCCCGTCTGTGAGCGTGATGTCGCGGCCGTTCGCCTTGCATGCAGGCTCGCACTCCTTGTCCTTCGCCTGATAGCCGCGCACGATGATCTCGTCGCCGGGCTTGAGCGAGTTGCGGTCGATGCCTGCACGCAGAAGCGTATTCGGCGTGCCGCCTTCCACCATCCATGGCTGATCCGGCTTGCCCGGCTCGACCGCGAGCATATGGATCCACGCGTGCGGATTGATCCACTCGACTTTCGTGACCTTGCCGCGCAGGAGCACCGGCGCCTTGGCGTCGAACTCCGCGGCGAAGGCGTGATGTGCGAAGGCAGGCACCGGTGCGAGTGCGGCGAGTATCGCCAGGCCGCCCAAGATACCTGCTCCGAGTCGAATGGACTTCACTTCGTGCCCCCGCTTGCCGGTTTCTTCTCTTCCTGCCGCGCACCGGCCAGGATGTCTTTCAATGCGTAATTGCCTTCGTGACAGGCGTATTCGTACATGGGCCCCTTGGTCGCGTGCATCGGAATCTGCCCGCTCCACGGCTGGGTATACGCGGTGGGCTCCTCGACCTTGAACTCGTAGAGAATCTGGTCGTTCGCGATGCGGGTGAAGCGCTCCGTCACCTTCGAATCCGGCGATAGATAGAGGCGGTGACGGATGTCGGCGGTGAAGCGCTGGTTGGGATTGAGGTTGGTGGTCTCGACTACCAGCGTGTTGCCCTCCCAGTGGCCGATGGAATCGCCCATCCACGGCCGCATGTTCGCCGGCAGGTGTTGCGCGTTGAGGCGGACGATGCGCGCATCGTGGTTCATCTCCACCACGATGGTCACGAAGCCGGGCGACTGCACGATCTGATAGTTGTTGTTGTAGAGCACGTTCAGCATCGGCGGTCCGCCCGTCGAGCCATAGCCTACGATGCAGCGCTCGCCGAGAGAGCGCACTTCCGGACCGTCGAAATTGCGGAACTGCGGAATCGCGGATGCCATCGTGTCCCGCCGGCCCTTTTCGGAGTAGGGCACATGCCCGTCCGCCGGATCGGTGATCCACGAACTGCGGATTTCGCCGTTCACGACGCCGAATTTGGAGCCGAGGTCGAGCCAGAAGGAATTGTAGCCGCCGGGATCGTCACCCTCCGCGGGCGCGCCTTTGCCGGGGTCCGTCGGCTTGTCGTTCTCCGCGAGTTGCGCCTTATTCGCGGCTTCGAGTTTCGCAGCCACATCGGGAGAAATGACCAGCGTCTTTATATAAGGCGGCCGCTCCAGCGTCGTGACCGACGCGTTGGTCCACAGCCCTTGCAGATCGGGATCGCCGAAGCTTGTGCGCGGCGCTTTGTAAGGCGAGGCGGCGGCCGCCGTCGCAATGGCGGCGGCGACAAAGGCAATCGAAAGCGCGCGGACGATCATGGCAGCGGTTCCTTGCGGAGGCGACCATACAGCAGCTCTTCGACAAATTCGACGCATTTGAACTGCAGGATCTGGGCGTCCGTACCTTCGAGGCGGTAGAGATTCATGCTCATCTTCCACGGCCGTGTGAACGTGTCCGGATCGGTGATCTGTGCCTCGTAGCGCATCAGCCCGGGGCCAAGTGGCGTGTAGCGCTCCACCACTTCCAGAGATGCGGAATGGAAGTTGCCGGAGCGGTCGAACCAGGTGGAATCGTTCTGGCCGGTCACTTTGACCACCAGCGTGTCGCCCTCCCAGTGACCGACCGACTGGCCCATCCAGGAATCGACCGGCGCGGGGCCGGGATCCTTGAACTGGATGTTGCGCACGGCGCCGGCATATTCGTAGGCAAACAGCAGCGCCTTATCGCTTTGGAAAATCTGGAACGGGTAGGGCATGTAGTTCGCCCGCGGCACGCCGGGGAGATAGCATTTGATCTCCGGATCGCGCTCCAGCCAGTGCGCTTCGTTGTCCTTCTTTGTTGCGAGCGCCTCGGGCTTGTAGGGGATCGAGCCACCTTCGACGATGCCCAGTCCTGGCGGCACCGATCCCACTGCGCCCAGGGCGACAACCTCCTTGGCCGGTACGGGGCCGAAAGGGCCTGGCCGGAAGGCCAGCGCGGCGCGCGCCGGATGCGGTTCGATATCCCAGTTGGCGGTGTTCATCACCTGCCAGACGCCGTTGAGGTCGGGATGTCCGCCAGGTCCACGCGGCGCAACATAATGTGCACCCGCAGCAACGTTTTTCCCGGCCGAAACGGTTTTGGAATGGGTGGCCGTAACGGGAAGGGTCAGTCCGATCAAAATGGCGAGCGCGATACGTGGCTTCATCATGCCGTCCTCCATCCCTCCGGCGAGAATAAGCCGTTGTCGGCGTCAGGCAATCGTGGCGGTGAGCGCGCTTTGAACGGTCCAGCCGCACGCTTCCCGATCGGTCCGGGCGGCCGCGCGCTATCCTATTCGAACGTCTTGCGAATCCGAACGAAGGTAATCGGTCCGAACCGGCGCTTTTGCACGTCGGTGAACTGGAGCGGCTGTGTGTTGCGGGGGCCGGAAAACACTTCACGCGTCGTGTCGGTGGCGATCTGCTCGAGATCGGTCTGCAGGCGGAGTGTCAGATCGGGCTCGGGCCTGTATTCGACATACAACGTGTTCTCGATACCGCTGAGCGTGCGGTCGATTTCATCGAGGAGAAAATTGGTTGCGCGGTAGGCCGGGTAGGAGTCGAGCCCCCAGCTCAGATTCCATTGCGGCAGGTCCTGGCTGAAATGGATCTCGGCGTCGAACGGATGCTGCAACGAGATCTCGCGCGTTCGGCCGGTCGTCGGATCGCGTACTTGCGAGTCGCGCCACGTGCCGGTGCCGTGAAGCGTTGCATGCGCGAGGCCGAGGCGATCGAGCGGAACGCTGAAAGCGCCCACAATGTCGCTCTCGCTGCCGCCGCCGATGTTGCCGGGTTCATCGAACGCGCCGGAAGGTGCGAAAACCGGCACGCGGTCCACGACGTCCTGAAGGATCAGATGGCGCAGGGTGAGCGAGACGACAGCGTCATCCCAGAAATGCCGGTCGTAGGACGCCTCGAACGCCCAGTCGCGCTGTGGCGACAGGTTGGGATTGCCGGCCGTGACGCCGGTCGTGTTGAGAGCGGCATTGGCCGCGAAATTGGTGAAGTCGAGCTGGCCGACCTCACGCTCCACGCGAACGCGCAGCTGATCGCGCGTATCCAGTGTCCAGGTGGCGATCACCCGCGGCTTGGGGAAGGCGAGCGTCTTCGACAGCATGACATCGCCCGACGATGCGATCGTCGATGCCTCCACCCGCAAACCGGCCTCGATGGCGAGAGACGATGTCGGGCGCACCACCGCGGTGGCGAAACCTTCGCCGCGTTTTTCCGAGACGAATACGTTTCCGGCGGGCACCGCGATCGGCGCGCCGTTGTCGCTGAAAGCCGTTCGCGTGTTGAGCCAGTTGTAGGCAAACTCGCCTCCAGCATCGATGGTCATGTCGCTTGCGGATTTCCAGTGCGCGATGCCGCGCCCGATCGTCTCGCCGCCGTGATCGTCCTGCGCAAAATTCTGCCGGTCCGTCTGGGTCTCGAAGCGTGAGGCCGTGTCGGTCTTGTTGAAATGCTCAAGGCCGAGCGCTTCCAGCGACCATCCACCCGGCAGATCGCGCTCATAGTGCTGACCGAGCTCTGCGTCGGCGAGGTCCTGCCGGTCGCGCTCGACCTGATGACCGGCGATCTGGAAATTGTCGATATTGAATTTGTCGTAGGGCTGGTCTTCCAGCGTCAGGTTCAGACGCAGCTTGCCGTCGAGAACGGGTGCCTCGTACGCCGCGGTGCCCAGATACTGCCAGCTGACAAGCTGGTTGTGCATGGTGGAGGAATCCAGCAAGCCACCGCCGGGCCCGAGAATGTCATGCGGACCGTTGCTTTGGGTGCCGTCGTGGTAGCGCGCGCCAAACAGCGAAGCCTCGAAGTGCCTGCCGTCCCAATCCCAGCTTCCTTCGAGCCGCAATTGCGGATCGAACGGGATTCCGAAGGGCTTGTAAGCGGCGGCGGTCGCGGCGCCGTGGAAGCCGCCCTGCTTTTTGCGGATCACGTTCACGACGACGGTCTTGCCCTGCATATCGATGCCGGGTGCGCCGCCGCGGATGAGATCGATACGCTCGACCTGGGAGACGGGCAGGCGGGTGAGCAGCCCGACGAGATCGTCCGTCTTGCTGGCAGGACGCTGCCCATCGATCAGCACATTGCCGGCGGCGCTGGCGAAGCCGCGCAGATTGCTGCCGTCGTCGAATACGAAGCCGGGCACGCGCTGGACCATGTCGTAGGCCGTGTCGAGTCCCATCGGCGCGAAGAACGACGCCGGGTAGCTGATGACGGTGTTTCCGGCCGGGGGCGGCACAGTTGCATCCGCGGCGTAGGCGGGCGGCGCGATCGGCGCGAGGAATGCCGGAACGGCGACGCCAAAGGCGCCCAACCCCGCGCGCCAACGCTTCCATGCTTCGATCATGGGGAGATCGTGAAGCGCCGGAGCGTGCCGCGGGAGTGCCGGGTGGCACCGTTAACGCCGATGACTTTCGGCACATGGCCAAGGCGCCGCGCGGTGTTAGGCTCGGGCGATGAGGCTGCAGCATCGCTATCACTGGCTGATCCTGACGATCGCGATCACGATCTGGATCGGGGTGGGTTGCGTCGCGATGGCCTTGGCGCTGCCGGATCGCGACGCCCGCGCGTCCGCGTCGCTCTGGATCGTGCTGTTCGGCGTCTTCGCGGCCGCCCTGATCGGCTCTGTTGCGATCGGCCAACGCTCCCGTGCGGCGCAATGGGCGCTGATCGCAATCGAAGTCTTGTCGGTGGTCGCGATGGGGTTGACGGATCGCGGCTCGCCCGGCCCGCTGCTGACGCCGATCGCACTGCAAGTGGCATTGTTGTTCGGCACCCGCAACGCGCTTCTCTGCGTGGCGGTGAACACGATCCTGCTGCGGCTTGGGCTCTGGGATTCCAGCGGCGATCTCATGAGCTGGATCTATTCGGGGCTCGACCTCTCCGGCGAATTGATCGCAGTCGGCGTTGTCCGTGCGGTGCGGCTGGAAGCGGAAGCGAGTCTCGCGCTTGGCCGGGCCAATGCGGAATTGCGCGCAACCCAGGCGCTGCTTGCCGAAAGCGCCGCCCGGGACGAACGCACCCGCATCTCGCGCGAGTTGCACGACGCTTGGGGCCACGATCTCACCGCGCTGAGCCTTCAGCTCGAATATGCAAGCCATGTCGGGCCTGAAGAGCGGCAGAAGAGCGTTGTCGAGGCGCGCGACCTTGCCAAGTCGTTGCTCGCAAAAGTGCGCGACGTGGTCGGAACGCTGCGGCGCTATGACGGCCACGATATCAAGCCGGTGCTGCAGGCGCTGGCGACGGGCACGCCGCAACTAAAGATCCATCTCGAGATCCCCGAAACGCTCGCGCCCCAGTCCGCCGAAGCGGCGCAAACCCTGATGTGCTCGGCGCAGGAGATCATCACCAATTCGCTCCGCCACGCCCGTGCGCGCAATCTCTGGCTCGCGCTACGGGCGGAAGACGGCGGCGTGCGGCTCGACGGCCACGACGACGGCGAAGGGATCGATCAACTCCGGCTCGGCCACGGCCTCAACGGTTTGTGCGAACGATTCCACCAACTGGGCGGCAGGATCGCGTTCGAGAGCGCACAAGGTTGCGGTTTCCGGGTGAGCGGCTGGATTCCGACGCGGCTTTCGCATCCGTGACGCGCGTTTTCCTCGTCGACGATCAGACGCTGGTGCGCAAGGGCATCCGCAGTCTTCTTTCCCTGTTGCCGGACATCGAGATTGCGGGCGAGGCCGTCGACGGCCGCGAAGCGCTGCGTCTCATCCCGGCCGCGGCGGCCGATGTCGTGCTTCTCGACATCCGCATGCCCGAGATGGACGGGCTCGATGTGCTGCGCGCTTTAGCCCGCCCGGGCGAGCCGCCCCACTTTATCATCCTTACGACTTTCGACGACTCGGACACCTTGCTCGAAGGCTGCAAGGCCGGCGCGCGGGGGTTTTTGCTCAAGGATGTCTCGCTCGAGCAACTGGCCTCCGCCATCGCATCGGTCGCCGAAGGCCGCCTGATCCTGCAGCCGTCGATTACGGAGACGTTGCTCAGAAATCTTCAGGGCCGCAGCGGAACGAGGCTCGACGACGAAATCGCGGAGCCTCTCACGGAGCGCGAGCGCAGCGTTATCCGGCTGATGGCCGGCGGCTTCAGCAACCGCGAAATCGGCGAGATGCTCGGATTGACCGAGGGCACGGTGAAAAACTACGTCTCACGCCTGCTCCTGAAGCTCGATGCGCGCGATCGGACGAGCGCCGTCCTGAAAGCGATCGCCAGCCGTCTGGCATGACCGAAAATCGTGGATGTTGACGGCTTGCGCGCCAGATTGGCCCGGTTGCCGCTGCCATCTTTCAGCTTTCGTTAGCATGGATTTGTTGAAATTGCGTCAGAGGTTTGCGCAGTCGAACCTCGTAGGGGACGTATTATGAACCCTGAAGACTTCAACAATATTGTCTGTGTGATCGACGACGACGAACTGGTTCGGGCGGCGGTTTGCAATTTCCTGAACGAGGCGGGCTTTCGCACCGTCGATGCGGGAGACGGTGAAGCCGGCATGACGTTGATCGAACGTCATACGCCGTGTCTGATCGTCACCGATATCATGATGCCCAAACGGGAGGGCATCGAAACCTTGCGTGAAGCCAAGCGCCGCTTTCCCGCTATCCCCGTCCTTGCCATGTCCGGATCGGGGAAAGAGGGCCCTGCGAATTTTCTCGGCATGGCGCACAAGCTCGGCGCCGATGCGTGTTTGGAAAAGCCTTTCGAGAAAGCGGCTTTTCTCGCGTGTGTCGATACGTTGGTGAAGGGTTAGCCGGCCGGCGGACGATGGCTCGCCTTGGCGATCACGTTTTCCAACGCCAGCATCAGATCCGGCAAAGATGCGGACATTCCCGTCTCGATCACGTCGTCTTCGACGGCGCTGGCGAGCACACTGATCGCCGGGTAGCCGAACAAGCCGGCGCTGCCGGCAAGACGGTGCACCAGCGCCCGCAGGTCTTCGGCGGTCATCGCGCCCTTTTGCGCTTGGGTACGCAGTTGCAGGAGATCGTCGCCGGCGCGCGCGATGAAGCGCAGCCGCAATGCTTCCATGCTGGATTGCAGCGCGGTCATGCCGCGGTGCAGGTGCGGTAGATCGCCCGCAACTCCTTCGCAAGATTCATGGGATCGAACGGCTTCGGGATGACGGCGACGGCGCCAAGGCCCAACAATCGTTCCTTCTCGAAGCCTTGCGCGCGGGCTGTCATGAACACGACCGGCGTCTCGGCATGCGCCGGCAGGGTGCGCAGCGTCGCAAGCGTCGTCGGGCCGTCCATGGCCGGCATCATCACGTCGAGCAGGATGAGATCGGGCGACCACTGCTGTTCCCGCAGCCCTTCGATGGCTTTCGTGCCGCTGTCGACCACATGGCAGGCGATGTCCGGATCGAGTTGCAGCGAGAGTTGCGCGACCTCGCGGATGTCCGGTTCATCGTCGACATAAAGAATGTTCAGCGTGCTCATACGGCGATCTTTCGCTCGGGCTGATCCTCAGGCGAATCCAGAAGGCGGCGCACGGTCTGCGCCAACTGGTCGAACGACGTCTTCGATTTGGTCATCACGGCCTTCACCTGCGGCAACAACAGCTCCCTGTCGTCCTGCGCCGAGAAGATGACGACAGGGATAAGCGTCGACGAACACGCGCTCAGATCGGGAAGAAGCTCCAGCCCGGAGCCGTCGCCAAGCCCGATGTCCAGAATAACGAGATCGGGCGTGCGGACCGTAAGGAACGCGCGCGCCGAGGCCAGGCTTTCCACCGGCACGATTTCACCGCACGCGTCCAGGACGGACGCCGTCACCTGCAGCACGTCGCGATCGTCCTCCACATGCAGGATGACGGGCTTGCGCGTCTCCACGCCGCGCACCGCCGCGCGGACCGCCTGCTGCAGGCGCTGGATGTCGATCGGCTTGTCCATCCAGTCCACAACGTTCAACGCGATGGCGGTGGAATCCTCCCGTCCGCGCTGCGCCTGTGCTGAGACAACGATGACGGGCAGATCGCGCGTGGCATCCTGTTCGCGCAGTTGCCGGAGGAGGACGAGGCCGTCTCCGTCCGGCAGCACCAGGTCTAGCAACATCACGCGGAACTGGTTCGGGGCGGCAAGCACTGCCTGGGCCTCGGCGATCGAATTCGCAATCTCGACCGTCTGGCCTTCGCGCTCCAAAATGCTGGAAAGAATGCTCGCGGCATCGGCATCGTCTTCGCAGATCAGGACCGTCGCCGGCGAACGGGCGCCCACCGGCATTTTCGCGGCAGGGCCGATCGCGGGAAGATCGACATAGAAGCGCGTCCCCTTTCCGCTCTCGGATTCGAACCAGAGCCGGCCGCCGTGGCGATCGACGATCTCCTTGGCGATGACCAGGCCGAGCCCGGTGCCGCCCTTCTGCCGGGAGTCGGAGGAATCGGCTTGGGAGAATTTGGAAAAGATGCGCGTGCGAAACTCGTCGGGGATTCCCGGACCGTCGTCGCTGACGCAGAGCCGCACCAGCCGGTCGATCTGTGAGACCGTGACGCGCACGGTGCCGTCGGGCGGGGAGAACTTGACCGCGTTGGAGACGAGGTTGGTGATCACCTGAACGAGCCGGTCGTTGTCCCCGCGTATGTCGGTCTGCCCGGATGTTGTAAGCTCTATGGCCACCTTGGCCTGCTCGCCAAGACCCTGGAGCGTATCGAGGGTGCGGCGCGCGACGTCCGTGAACGACAGTCTCGTCATCTCGAAGCGCATCTTGCCGCTCTGGATCTTCTCGACGTCCAGCATATCGTTGATCAGGCGGATGAGGCGCTGGCAGTTCGCATGCGCGATGTTGATAAGCCGCGCCGCACCGGCGGGCATCTCTCCTCCGGCGCCGCCGGCCAGAAGCCCCAGAGATCCGGCGATCGAAGTCAGCGGCGTGCGCAGTTCGTGATTGACCGTCGACACGAACTCTTCTTTGAGCTGCTCTATCCGCTTGCGCTCGGTGATATCGCGCATGATCGTAGCCAGGCCGATCAGGTTCTTGTCGTCGTCGTACACGGCGTCGATCACCACGTCGGCCCAGAACCGGCTTCCGTCCTTGCGGACGCGCCAGCTCTGCGCTTCGAAACGGCCGTCTTCGATGGCATGCCGCAGCGCAAGGCTTGGCAGGTCGGTGGCCTGGTCTTCGTCGGTGTAGAGGAACGCGCAAGCGCGGCCGATCGCCTCCGGCGCGCTGTAACCGGTCAGCCGTTCCGCACCTGCGTTCCAGTTCGTCACGATGCCGTCACGGTCGACCATGAACATCGCATGGTCGGTCACACCGTTCACCAGAAGGCGGAATTGCCGTTCGCTCTCGCGCACGGCTTCCTGCGCGGCGCGGCGTTCGCTCACGTCGCGGGCGTAGGCGCCGATCGTCGCGCCGGCGTTGCCGGGCGTGTCGCGCAAGGTGATCTCGATGGGAAAACGCGAACCGTCGGCCCGCCGGCCCCAAACTTCGCGCACGGCGCTTACGCGCGATTCCTCGGCCGTCATCCGAAAACGCTCGGGGAGATCGGCGGAGTTTGGACCGATCTCGAAGATTTCGGACGCGTCACGCCCCTGCAAGTATTCGCGAGGATGCCCGAACAACTTCTCTGTGGCGGTATTTACCAGGGTTATGTATCCGGAGCGCATGAATACCAGTATGGGATCGCGCGCGCTGTCGAACGATGCGGTCTGGGTGACGATGAACTGCTGCCGCTCGTTCTGGAAGACGCTCAGTTCCCCCTTGCCCTTTCGCCACGACCAGCCGCCGCATAACAGCAGCGCAATCAGACTCGCCAGTTCGAGCACGGACAGGACTTGGACCGGAACGGAGAACGATCTTGCTCCGCCGATAGCGGCGCGGGTCATTTCCCAATTCAACGCGGCGCCGAGTGCGAGCGTGAGGACGGCGAGTGCGCCGAAAAGATATTCGTTCGGGGTGAGCCGCGCGATTCCAACGCGCAAGGCGGCAAAAGCCCGGGAGAGTTGTGTCGACAAAATAACCACCTGCCACGACAACAGAAGATAGTTGACGCCAGAAGGGTAAACCGCCGGTAAAGCGTAAAAGTAGGCACCGGCCACTCAGTATTTGCTCTATACTGGTATTATTGGTCCTTTGTTATTCGTGTTTGCCGTTCATTAAGCAGGCCTGCATATTCTCCAACGGTCGCCGTTGCGGCATCGAGATTTCCGATGAAGCAGAACTGTCAGACCGTTTTGGTAGTCGATGACGACCCGCTGGTACGCGACGTCGCCAAATCGATCCTGGAAGCCGGCGGCTATACGGTGCAGCTGGCATGCGAAGGCGAGGCCGCGCTCAGGTCGCTTGCCGCCGAGCGGGCCGATGTCGTGCTGCTCGACATCCTCATGCCGAACAAAGAGGGCCTCGAGACCCTTCTCGAACTGAAGAAGAAATGGCCGGACATCGCCGTGGTCGCGATGAGCGCCAGCGCCTTACGGCAACGCAACGACTTTCTCGTGATCGCCGAACGGTTCGGGGCCGATTTCGTGCTGCGCAAACCCTTTACGCCGGAGGCTCTGATCGCCGCGATCCGTTTCTGCGACCGCAGCGCGCACGGTGCCAGCGATGTCCGTCATGGGTAAAGTCGAACCCGCAGCGCCGGGACGGGTGGAAACAGGACCCACCGCGTCGGCCGGCAAGATCCAGGTGCTCGATCTCGCGGCGCTGAAGGCGCGCATCGGCTCGAAATGGATGCGCATGGCCGAGCCGGTCGAGCAGTTCTTCGAAGCCGCGATAAAGCGCAATCTCGGTCCGGGCGATGCGTTCTATCGCTCGGATGAACTCAGCTATCTCGTCGTCTTCCGCGGCCTGTCGGCAGAGGAAGCCGAACTGAAATGTGCCGCCATCTCCGAAGAAGTCTGTCACCGCCTGTTCGGGAAGAACGGCGAGAGCGTCACGATGCGCAACCTGATCGGTTCGGTCCGGATGGGCGAGCAGCAACTAAGCGCGGCCGAGCAGCAGGCCGTCGACCGCCGCCTGGAGCGGGAGGGGCGGGAAGTCCTCATCACGAAAAATGCGGCCACCAACGCGCAACAACAGAGCGCGCCGGCGCGGGAAATGACCGTGACGCTGAACGACGCGAAGGCCAGCCAGCGGCGCATTTCTTCCGCCGATATCGCGTTCGCCTATCGCCCCGTCTGGGATTGCAACAAGCACGCCGTCCTGACCTATCTGGCGCAACCGGCTCTCGCTTCGGCATCGGCGCGGCCCGGCACGGACGATTTCATTTCCGCGAACGATCCGGAAGACGCGCTTTTTGTGGATCTGCTGGCGCTCGAGGAATGTGCGACGCGGGTAAAGCTCCTGCGCGAAGCCGCCATGCGCATCATCCTTGCGGTGCCGGTGCATTTCACCACCATCGCGCGGGGACGGTATTGGGACGCGTATTCCGCGCGCTACCGGCTTCTCGCCAAGAACGTCGCGCGCGATCTCGCGTTCGTGATCTCTGGAATCGAAAAGGGCGTTCCGCATATCCGGCTGGTGCAGGAATTGCCCAAACTCTCCGTGAACGCCTTTCGTGTTTTGTGCCTGTTGGATCACGTCGAAGGCTCCCACACGCGCTTTGCGCGCAGCGGTACGCACGGCATTGGCGTCGCATTGAGCCGGTATGCGCCGGAGGCGCAGTCCGTCAAACTGCTGAGCGGGATCGCGCGCGAGGCCCAGCTGGCCGGGGTCGATTCCTTCGCGCTGGGGATACCGTCGACCAGCCAGGCGCTACGCGCGGTCGATGCCGGCGTGCGCTATCTCGAAGGGCCGATCGTCCGTCCGGCGGTCATGGACCCGCGGCACGCTTTTCTGCACGATGTTGAAGACCTGTATCGCACAAAACGCGGCTGAACGCGCAGAGTCGTTCAATCGCGCTTGTGGCCCGTGACAAGGTCGCAACCCAAACAATTTCGAATTGACCGGTTCGAGCAGCGGACTCCCGCGCGCGCTGACGTATAGTGTGCGCAGGGGACAACCTTGGAGGCGGAAATGGGAAAGCTGGACGGGAAGGTTGCGATCGTCACGGGCGCGGGGCGCGGCCTTGGGCGGGCATATGCGCTGAGACTTGCCGGTCTTGGCGCAAAAGTGGCGGTGACCGATCTGGATCTCAAATCCTATGCGGAGTTCGAGGCGGAGGCCGCCGCGATGGCGGGCGACTCCACCGTCGATGAGATCAACGGCCAAGGCGGCGAAGCGATGGGCTTTGCATTCGACATCGGCGACCGCGACGCGGTGATGGCGATGGCGAACGACGTGCAGAAGAAATGGGGCGCCATCGACATCCTTGTCGCCAATGCCGGCGGCGGACGCGGCACGCCGCGGGAGACCGCCGCGTCGATCGTGCCGCAAGACCTGCTCGAACTCGTGACGCGGATGAACTTCTACGGAACGGTGTATAGCTGCTCTGCAGTCGCGCCCGCGATGAAGGCGCAGAGAAGCGGCAAGATCGTCACCGTCGCGTCCTATGCGGGCTCGGTGGCGGGAGCGGGCGGCGGCTATGCGCATTACGGCGCGAACAAAGCCGCGATCGCGCACTACACGCGCTATCTCGCCCAGGAGCTCGGACCGTTCAACATCAACTGCAACTGCATCGCGCCCGGCGTGATCCAGACGGCGCGCATCGTAAAGCTTATGGGCGGTGAGCAACGCAGCAACCGCCAGGCCGAAGGAATTCCGCTCCGCCGTCTCGGCACGGTCGAAGATTGCGCGAAGGTGGTGGAATTCCTGACCACCGATCTTTCCGACTACGTGACGGGCGCGCTGATTCCCATAGACGGCGGATCGAACAGAGCAGGCTAAGGGCGGCTTCGAGGCTCATTCGACCGGATACCATCCCCAAGACACTATCCAGGCTTTTGCCAATTGCGTGCGCATCTGTCTCAATGGCGTCCGCACGCAGCCTTGGGGGCGATGCTGCAATGTCCGGCGATTTCGATCTGGGTGCCAATTCCGCCGAAACCGATGTCGAACCGGCCGCGGCGGCGATCGGGATTGCGCTCAGCGAAGCGAACAATGAGCCCAGTATCGCGGCCGATGCGCGGGATTTTCTGCGCAAGCAAAGCCGCTATCTCGAACTTCAGATGGAAGACCTGCATGAGCAGCGCGATCTGACTTTGTCGCATCTGCGCTGGCGGCGCTTCAACGACTGGATACGCGCTGCGTGGGAATCGGCGCTCGCTGTCGTCGGCATCTTCGCCATCGTGGTTCTGGCAAGCGCGGTGTGGAGCGCGTTTCACGCCAAGGGTCTCGTGGTCCGACCGTTCAAGACGCCGCCCGATTTCGCCACCAAAGGTCTCGACGGCACGGTGCTGGCGCAGCGGTTGCTCGACAAGCTCAACGGCCTCGTCGTCGAGTCCGAACCGGTCGCGTTTCATTCCGCCGATGCCATTCGCGGCGACTGGGGCGACGACAGCAAAGTCGAGATTCCGCAGACCGGCGTTTCCGTCGATGAGATGTCGCGCTCGCTTCGCGCTTGGCTCGGCAGTGAGACTCATGTCAGCGGCGAAATCTGGCCCACGCGGGACGGCATCGCCGTGACAGTGCGGGCCGACAGAGGCGCCGGCGCAACCGTAACGGGCCGCGAAGCCGATCTCGACAAGCTGCTCGACAATGCCGCCGAGAAAATCCTGGCGGAGACCCAGCCTTACCGCTATGCGGCCGTTCTGGTGCAGCGCGGAGCCTTCGCGCAGGCGATAGACTACCTGCGTCCGATTGCGCATGGCGGCGCACAAGCCGACCGGGCTTGGGCTTATACATTCTGGTCCAACACGCTGGTGTTCGCAGGTGATAACCGCGCCTCGATCCCGTTGGCCGATATGGCTGTTCGTCTGGATCCGTCGGATCCTTCCGGCTACTTCTCGCGCCTCAGCGCGGAAGCTGACCTCTATCAGGCCGAGGGCACGTTGCGCGATCTGCGTGCGGTGGGTCGGCTGGTCACCGGCTCCCGGCCGGCAAATCTTTCGGTGCCGGCGCTCGCGGTTATGCGCCAAGAGGTCCCTTTCGGCGTATGTGGCCTCACCGGCGACTACCTCTGTGCTGCGACGGAGGCGCAGCAGTTTTCGAATCTCGATTTCTTCGGTTTCCAGTATGGCGATCTGCTTGTCGCATCGAACGAAGCGCTGGCGCATGACGGCAGCGCCGCCCGTGCTCTGCTCGAAAGCCACCCGCAGTGGAATGACGGAACCGCAGTGTTCTACAGCCCGGCTGTCGGCGATATGCTGCCGCGGTTTTTCGTCTTTGCAAATGTCGAACAGTGGCGGCTCGCTGCCATGGACGCCGCCGCTGCCGATCGTGCGACGCAAGGCGCGATGGGGCACCGCGATACCCGCCATACCTATGTGTGGCCGTGGCTTGCTTATGCCTGGGCAAGGAGTGGCAATATCGCCGGGGCGGACGCGCTGATCGCAATGACGCCGCTCGACTGCACGCCGTGCCTCCAGATGCGCGGCCGCATCGCCGATGTTAAGAACGATCCGGCATCGGCAGCGTATTGGTTCGCGCGGACGATCGCGGATGCGCCTTCGATACCATTCGCCACGACGGATTGGGGGGCGATGCTGTTGCGCCGAGGCGATCTAGACGGTGCGACGGCGAAGCTCGCCCTCGCGCACAAAATCGGTCCGCATTTCGCCGATCCGCTCGAGATGTGGGGCGAGGCCTTGATGCTCGAGAATAGGTCCGATCTCGCACTGCCAAAGTTCGAGATCGCCAATCGTTACGCGCCGAAGTGGGGACGGCTGCACCTCAAATGGGGTGAGGCGCTCGGCTATCTGGGACGCTCCATCGAAGCGCATGCACAGTATGAAGCCGCGTCGGCATTGGACCTCAGCCCCGGCGATAAGGCGGAACTGGCGAAACAGCGCGCGGCGGTGAAGATTTGAATGGGCGTCTGCCGCCGTTCAGGCGGCGGCGCGCACTTTCCAGAACCGCAACGCGCGCTGGGCGGCGTTCACCGAGACGCTTTCGTAAAGTTGTCCAAAAGCGTCCGCGCCGGAGAGTTTTGCGCCGTCGAGGGAGACGGCGAGGGTAACGAACAGGGTCCGGTCGAGACCTGCGCCCCGGCACAGCAGGGCGATCGTGTCGAGATCGGGTTTTTCGATCGCGTGATCGATCCGTTCGAACTCCACATCGGTGAGTTTTCCGAACGCGATCTTGAACGCGGTGCGCCCGGTCTTGCCTTCGCGCAGCAGCGAAACGAGCGCCGCGGCGTTCAGCGCGTTGCGCCGCTGCAGCACGTTCACCCGTTTCAGGGACGCCTGGTAGTCGTCGGGCACGCCGCCGTTGAACGCGTTGGAGACGCGTTTGCGACTCTTCTGGAAGGCCACTTCCAGTTCTTCCGCCGAAACGTTGTCGAGCTTCTGCACGATCTCCTGCCGCAGCTCGTCCTCGACCTTCAGGTAGAGGTCGTTCAAGAGATCGATCGGCACGCCGCTGCGCCGCACGAACGGCGCATGCAACATTGCACTGTTCTCGGCCCGGACGGCCAGGGCTTCGTACGTCGCCTCGCCGATTCGGGCCTGCGCGTTTTCCAGCAACGAGGTCACGACCGCGTCGTCGCCGCGCTCGGCCAAGGCGTGAGAAACGTTCTCGCCGATATCGGTCCGCTTGGTGACCGCCATCATGTGTTGCTGCGATTTATCCGCGATCACGTTCAGCAGTTGCTCCTCGGAGAGCGCGCGCGAATGGCGCAGGATCGGTTCGGCCACCGCAATATCGTCGTTGGCGAACAGATTTGCCGAACGGGAAATCGGAAGCGAGGTGCGCGAGACCAGCGTCGCGAGCTCCGCGCGCACCTGTGTCGAATGCGCGGTCGCAACCGTCACCAGCAGTTCGTCCAGCACAACGGGATTTTCGGCCGGACTGCCCGGTCCGTTCCGGGTGAGCGCTTCGGTGACTTTTCTCAATATCTCCCGGCGCACCTCGCTCGAGGTTTCCTTGTCCAGAGCAGCCAGACTCGTAAATCGGAACGCGTCACCGGTCACGCAGACATTCCCTCGCTATGAATGTGCGCGACTGTAGGGCGTAAATCTTAAAGATGAATGGTTCGATGGCGCAAAAACTCAGGCAATCGGCGGGGCTGCAGCTCGATTTCGCGTCCCAAATCTTACCATCACACGAATCTGCAATCCGTACGGTGATCGCGACCGTAGACGATCCACCAAGGTAAACGCATTCCTAACATGATGCGATTTTCAAAGTATCTTAATCATAAGCCTCCATGTTTGCGGCAAATAATTGCCCAACGCGGTCAGGCTCGGCATGGGATATGAAGACTACTGGAACCTCGCCGGCATTCCCGCCGATGCACGGTTCGAAGCCCAGCGCGCCGCACGCGAAGCCGGCATCTCCGTCGGCGACTGGCTGACACGGCGTATTCTTTCCGAAGCACCGGACGCGAGCCATCGCGCGCCGTCGGGAGATCCGCTGAGCGATCATTTTCGCGATCTCAAGGCTGGCCTGAACGATCTGGAACTTCAGCTTCACACCTATCCGACACGCGACGCGGTGGCGAAGCTCAGCGAGCAGTTGTCGCGGCTCGCGAGCGATTTCGTGCAGACGGCGGGGCATTCGGCGATCGAACTGTCGGCGCTGGCGGGCCGGACCGGCAGCCTCGAGGCGCAGCTGAACGACGTGCGTGTCGAGAGCGAAGAACGCAATAGAGGGGTCGAAGCGAGGCTTTCCGAAATCGCCAGGCTGGCGGAGTTCGCCGCGCGCCTCGATCGCGTTTCGGAAGACGCCGCACGTACAAGTCAGGCAGTCTCGCGCGAGCTTGCCCGGTTCTCCGAAACGTCCACGGCAGGGCAACGCGCGCTGGCGGAGCAGGTTACCGAACTCCGGTCGGGGCTGAGCAGTACGGCAAACGAAAGCGCCGGCCGCCATGACATGCTGGAGAGGCGGCTCGAAACGCTTTTCACGCAGACCGCGGATCTGCTGGCGGCGCGGCTTGCGGAAGTCTCCGCCGATCTCGGCACGGTTCACAACGAGGCGAGCGACACTACGCGAGCACTGAAAGACCAATTGGGCCGCGCGGCCGAGCAGGCCGCGTCCGGCGACGCCGCGCTTTCGGCGCGCGTTGAAGCGCTGGCGGCCGAGCACGGAAATACCTCGCAGGCGGATCGCCTGAAGTTTTCCCATCTATCCGACCGGCTGATGACTCTCGAAGGGGCCGTTGCCGAGCGCGTGGCCGATCTGGAAACGCGGCTCGAGGAATCCCATCTGGCGGGAACCATCGCGGAAATCGGCAGCCGGGTGGTGAGCCTTGGCGATGACGTCGCCAATGCGAAGCAGCACCATGCCAGCCAGCTTTCCGATCACGCCGCAAAGGCGGCGGAAGACCGTCGCGCTGTCTCATTGCGGCTGGATCGTCTACACCAGGGATTGGACAACGCGCAGAACGAAGCGTTCGAACGGCACGAGGCCCTGGAAACGCAGTTCGGAGCTCTGATCGCGCAGACCGCGGACTCGCTGTCCAATCGGGTCGAGACGCTGTCGGCAAATCTGGGCGATGTACGCCGCGATTCTTCTGCGGCAACGCAGACGCTGGGAGAGCAGCTCAAGCAGGCGATCGATCGTGCGACGGCGCGCGATGCAGCGTTGACCGCGAAGCTCGGCCAATTGGAAGCGGCGCTGGAAACCGTTCGTTCCGAGAAATCCAACGCCACACAGGCGCTCGAACAGCGTGTCACGCAGCTGGCCCGCCTGTTCGGCGATGCCCAGGTCGTGGCCGCCGGCGAGAACGAGAAACTGCATGCGCGGCTCGGCGAATTTCAGGATCAGACGGTGGAAAGTCTCCGCAGTCTGCAACAGCAGCATGCCGAGACGCAGAACGATCTCGCGGCCCGCGACGCAATGCTGGACGGCCATCGCCGCCAGGCCAGGGAAGAGTTGGAAGCGCTCGCAGGGAAACTTGCCGAGGTACGAGACGATCTTACAGCCCGCGACGCAACCTGGAACGACCATCGCGGCCAAGCCAGAGAAGAGTTGGGGGCGCTCGCAGACAAGCTGTCCGCGGTGCAAACCGATGTCGGCAGCCTTGCCGAACGCCACGCGGCGCACACTGGCGACACGCACACCGCGCTCGACCAGTTGCAGGCACGGCTCGACGAGAATACAGCCCGTGCCGGCGACACGCACGCGGCAGTTGAACGGCTTCAGGCGCGTCTTGAGGAGAACCAGTCCGGCGCGCGGCAATCGTCACGCGCGTTCGATGAGCGTTTGTCCAAACTATCGGATGGCGTAACTGCGCTGGAAGGCCGCCTCGAAAGCGAGACGAAACGCGCCCGTGAAGAAGTCGCGCGGGACAGCCGGCACACGCACGAGAAGATCGCAGCGCTTGAACAGAGTCACGCGCACGCCGGTGAACAGGCGGCTGTGCAGTCGGAGGTCCTTAAGAAAGAACTCCAGACGCTGGCGCAGGAGCTGAACCGCGTCGAAAGCCAAATCCCGGACACCACAGGGCTGCACACCCGGCTGTCGGGTGTGGAAGAGGGCACGTCGAAGCGGATCGTTTCGCTCGCCGCCAATCTGCAGAGTCTGGCCGGGCTGCTGGCCGCGACTCGCAGCGA
>DASXFK010000075.1:0-15181 GCA_036489635.1 Rhizomicrobium sp.
GGAGAACATCGAGGAAGTGCGCTACGAGGGTTACGGCCCGGGCGGGGTGGCGCTGATCGTGGAAACGCAAACCGACAACCGCAACCGCACCGGCAGCGACATCCGATCGACGTTCTCCAAATACGGCGGCGCGCTGGGCGAACCGAACTCCGTGATCTTCATGTTCGACCGTGTCGGCGTGATCGCTTATCCGAAAGCCAAAGGCAGCGACGACGCGATGCTGGAGACGGCGATCGACGCGGGCGCCGATGAAGTGATCTCCAGCGAGGAGAGCCACGAATTCATCACCGCACTGGAGAGCTATGGCACGGTGCGCGACGCGCTGGAAAACAAGCTTGGCGAACCTTCGGCGGCGAAGATCGAATGGCGCTCCAAGACAATGACGCCGGTGAGCGACGAGAACGGCGAAACGCTGATCAAGCTTCTCGAAATCCTCGACGACCACGACGACGTGCAGACCATCTACGGCAATTACGAACTCTCCGATGCGCTGATGGCGAAGCTCGGCTAATTCTCCGGCACCGGCAATTTTGCCTTCACGCACAGCGCGGCGAAGCGCGGGTCGTGGTGGTAGGGCAGGATGAACGGATCGCCGGTCATTCCCAGAAGCCCCGGGTCTTTCTGCACGTAGGCACGCTCGAGCCATTTGAACATGTTGTCGGGGTCTTTGCGGATCGCGTAGGCATCGCCGACCTGATACGCGGCGATATCCGCGTATTTGTCGATCAGGTTCTTCAGCGCCGCGTCGGCCGCCACCCGATCCGGACTTATCTGCATCGCCAGCGCGACGTTCAGATCGCGATAAGGTTGCCGCGATTCCTGTTGCGCCTCGGCGAGCGCGGATTGGGCGTCGCCGCGCCGGATGCTGATGAAGGAAAGCTCCTGATAGTAGTTGAACCCCGCGGGATCGAGTTGGATCGCCCGGCGCATCGCCTGTTCCGCCTCCGGCAGACGCCCGAGCGTGAGCTGATAGCTCGCGAGGTCGGCGTAGAACTGCGCGCGCAATGGATCGATCTTCAATGCCGCGCGAATGAGTTGAACGGCTTCTTCCGTCCGGCCCATCGTCACGAGAACGACGGACAGGTTGGATTTCGGCGAGACGTCGCCCGGCGCAAGCGCGGCGGCGCGGCGGAATTCCGCCGCAGCGCCGTTCCAGTCGAAGTCGAGATATTGAAGGATGATGCCGCGCGCAATGTGCACGACGGAAAGATTCGGCCCGAGCGCGCTCGCCCTGTCGGCCGCGGCGCGGGCCTGTTTGTATTTCGTTTCCATCTTCGCCGGATCCGTCTGGACGTAGCCGACATCCTGCAGCGCCATCGCCAATCCCGCCCAGGCTTGCGCGTATTCGGGATCGATCTTGACCGCCTCCTGAAACGCCTCCACGCCCTTCTGTTCGGATTGCTCGTTGAAGCGATGCAGATAGAACTGTCCTTCGAGCAGGGCGTTGTACGCCGCGAGATTTCCGCTCGGCGGGCGGTCGCCTTGCGCGGGTTGCGCGGCGCCGCCCAGCAGCCTGGTCTTCAGCGCCGCGGCCACCGCGTCGGTGATATCGTCCTGAACCTTGAACAGATCCTTGTAAGGCCTGTCGTAGCGCTCGGACCACAAGGTCGATCCGTCGCTCGCGTTGATCAATTCGGCCACGATGCGCACCGTATCGCCGGCGCGCTGCACGCTGCCTTCCAGAAGATGCGCCACGCCAAGCTTGGCGCCGATGACCGCGACGGAATCCTTGCTGTCGCGGAACTGAAACGAAGAGGAGCGCGCGATCACGCGCAGGCCCGGAAACTGCGACAGCGCGTTGATGAAGTCCTCGGACAATCCATCGGAGAAATAAAGCGCATTGGAATCGCCGCTTTCATTCACGAGAGGCAGGACGGCGATGGATTTTTCCCCGACGAGAGGTTTGGCGGCTCCCGCATCGTGCCGCACGAAACGGTCCGTCAGGAGCAGCACGACGGCCACGGACAGCGCGCCGATGATCCAGAAATCGAGACGGCGTCCCGTGGCGCGCAGCACGGATTTGTCGGTATCGACATCGCGCTCGCGTTTGATGCCTTCCGGCGTCAGTTCATAGAACCACGCGAAAGCGATCCAGAACGGAAAGCCGATGGCGGCGGCCATCAGGAACCAGCGCGTGGCGAAATCGGGCGCCCCGAGCGTGGGGCCCAGCGAGGCAATGCCCTGCGCCAGCGCCCATGCGCTCGTGGCGTACAGAATGCCCGCGCGCAATACGTTGCGCCGCTGCAATTCGCGCACCCATGAACCCATGACCATCCCTCTGCGCGGGACGATTAAAGCCACCATGCCGGGTAGCGTCAACAAAAGACGGGAAATCTGGGCTTCTCGCCATCGGCCTTTGGTTATCGCAATACCGGCGATGGGCACGACGGCGATGCCGTGCGCGATCCGTTGCATTTCAGATGTTCACCGCCGAAGCGGTCCGCATTGAAGCACAGGTGTGAAGTGATAAGAAAAATCCACAAGGAGGCATCGCCAGGCGGAGCATGGAGCATTCGACATCTCTCATCGCGCTCGTGGTTGTCGGGCTCGGGTTCGCCTTCGTGCTGGGCACGATCGCGCAGCGGCTCAAGATCTCGCCGATCGTCGGCTATCTGCTGGCGGGCGTGGTGGTGGGGCCGTTCACGCCCGGCTTCGTCGCCGATTCGGCGCTCGCCTTGCAGCTCGCCGATATTGGTGTGGTGCTGTTGATGTTCGGCGTCGGTCTGCACTTCGCGCCGTCCGATCTTCTGGCCGTCCGCGCCGTCGCGCTGCCGGGCGCAATCCTGCAAGTCCTCGCCTCCGCGGTGCTCGGCGCCTGCCTCGGCCATGTGCTTGGCTGGCCGTTGCCCGAGAGCATCGTGTTCGGGCTGTCGTTGTCGGTCGCCAGCACGGTGGTCATGATGCGCGCGCTGCAGGATCGCCGGCTGATCGACAGCGAGCGCGGGCGCATCGCCGCGGGCTGGCTTGTCGTGCAGGATCTCCTCACCGTCCTCGTGCTGGTGCTGCTGCCGCCTTTGTCCGGCCTGTTGCGCCATGCCGGTACCGGCATCGACGTTGGCGCGCTGGCGGCTTCGCTGGCGATCACGCTCGGCAAGCTTGCCGCGTTCGTGGTGCTGATGTTGGTCGTCGGACGGCGCGTGATGCCCGCGGTGCTACATTACATTGCCGACTCCGGCTCGCGCGAACTGTTCCGGCTGGCGGTGCTCGCGGTGGCGCTGAGCGTGGCGTTTGCGGCTTCGCGGCTGTTCGGCGTCTCCATCGCGCTCGGCGCTTTTTTCGGCGGCATGATCTTGAGCGAGTCGCCGCTCAGCCAGCGCGCCGCGGAGGAGTCGCTGCCGTTCCGCGACGCGTTCGCGGTGCTGTTCTTTGTTTCCGTCGGCATGGCGTTCAATCCCTGGGTCATCACGCAGCAACCGGGGGCGCTGGCCATGACGCTGGCCGTGGTGCTGAGCGCCGCCGCGGTGTCGTTCCTCATCGTGCGCGCTTTCGGCTATCCCTTGCGCACCGCACTTTTGATCGGCGCGGGGCTCGCGCAGATCGGCGAGTTCTCCTTCATCCTCGCCGACCTTGGCGTCGGCCTCGGCGTGCTGCCTTCGCGGGGCCGCGATCTCATTCTCGGCACCTCGATCCTTTCGATCTTCGCCAATCCGCTGCTGTTTTCGGGCAGCGATTGGCTGCAGCGCAGATTCGCGCCGGACGCGCCATCTTCCGCGCCGGCCGCACCGTCGGGACATGTCATCGTCGTCGGCTATGGCCGCGTCGGGCAGATCGTGTGCGCGGGGTTGGCCCAGGCGGGAATTCCGCTTGTGGCCATCGATGAAGGCAGCAACGAAGTGCGCGCGCTGTCTGCCCGGCACATCGCGCATGTCGCCGGCAACGCAGCGAAGCCGGAGATTCTTGCGGCGGCCAATCTCGCGGCGGCGCGCATGCTGTTCGTGGCGATCCCGGGCGCCTTCGAGGCCGGACAGATCGTGCAACAGGCGCGCCGCGCCAATCCCGCGCTTCGGATCGTCGCGCGCGCGCATTTCGACGCCGAAGTGGAGCATCTGACCGAACATGGCGCCGATGTTGTCATCATGGGCGAGCGGGAAATTGCCCGCGCCATGCTTGACGAGGCGGCTATCGGCGAGCCGAACGGAAAGAGTACAACAGCGGCATGATGGCGGCGATTCGCATTCTTGGGCTGGATCCGGGCCTGGCACGCATGGGCTGGGGCGTGATCGACATGTCCGGCACCAAGCTCGATCACGTCGCGCATGGCGTGCTCACCAGCAACGCCAAACACGATCTGGGCACGCGGCTGCACACGCTGCACGAGGCGCTGTGTGTGGTGATCGCCGAGTTGCGGCCTGTCGCGATTGCCGTGGAGCAGGCGTTCGTCGCCAAAGACCCGAGTGCGGCGCTGAAACTCGGTCATGCCCGCGCCATCGCATTGCTCGCTGCCGCGCAAGCCGGACTCGCCATCGCGGAATACGCACCCAACCAGGTCAAGAAATGCGTCGTCGGCGTGGGCCATGCCGACAAGACACAGATTCAGATGATGGTGCGCCGCCTGTTGCCCACCGCGCGGGTGGAAGCACCGGACGCCGCCGACGCGCTCGCCTGCGCCATCGCGCATGCGCATCTTGCGGCAACGCGCAGTAAAATTATGGCAGCGCTGGCATGATCGGCAAGCTCACCGGCATCGTGGATTCGGTCTCGGAAGACCACTGCATCGTCGATGTCGGCGGCGTCGGCTATCTGGTGCAATGCCCGTCCTCGACATTGTCGCGGCTGAGTGCGGGCGCAAGCGTGTCGCTGATGGTCGAGACCAAGGTCAGCGACGATGCGATCCGCTTGTATGGCTTCATGTCGGCGGAAGAGCGCGAATGGTTTCGCCTGCTGCAGAGCGTGCAGAACGTCGGCGCGCGCGTGGCGCTGAATGTGTTGTCGGCGCTGTCGTCGCGCGAATTGCAGCGCGCGCTGGCGTTGTCCGACAAAGCCGCCATCGGCCGCGCCCAGGGCGTCGGCCCCAAGCTGGCGTTGCGCATCGTGACGGAACTGAAAGACAAAGCGCCGTCGATGATGTTGCGCGAGCATGCCGAAGATGCCGGCGCCCTCGCGGTTGCGCCGCGCGGGCCGGAAGCCGACGCGGTCGCCGCCCTCATCAAGCTCGGCTATTCGCAAGGACAGGCTGCGGAAAGCGTGGCGCGCGTTTCGCGTGAGTTGGGCGAGCATGTGCCGGTGGATTCGCTGATCCGCGAAAGCTTGCGGGCCATGGGGCGATAGATGGCAAAGCCCGCGCAGACAGATCGCTTGGTGACGCCGGAGCGCGCCGAAGACGACACGCTGGAATTGTCGTTGCGGCCGAAACGGCTTTCCGAATTCGTCGGCCAGAAACAGGCGCGCGAGAATCTTTCCGTCTTCATCCAGGCCGCGCGCGAACGCGAAGAGGCGCTGGATCATGTGCTGTTCTCCGGGCCGCCGGGCCTCGGCAAAACGACCTTGGCGCAGATCGTGGCGCGCGAGTTGGGCGTGAATTTCCGCTCGACCTCGGGTCCGGTGTTGGCGAAGGCGGGCGATCTGGCCGCGATCCTCACCAATCTGGAACCGCGCGACGTGCTCTTCATCGACGAGATCCACCGTCTCAATCCCGCGGTGGAGGAAATCCTCTATCCCGCGATGGAGGATTACGAGCTCGATCTGGTCATCGGCGAAGGGCCGAGCGCGCGTTCGGTGAAGATCACCTTGGCGCCGTTCACGCTGGTGGGCGCGACCACGCGGTCGGGCCTCATCACCACGCCGCTGCGCGACCGCTTCGGGATTCCGGTGCGGCTCAATTTCTATTCCGCGGACGAGCTGGTTTCGATTGTCGAGCGCGGCGCGCGCGTGCTGGGCTTCGATCTGACATCGGATGGCGCGCGCGAGATCGCCGGCCGCGCGCGCGGCACGCCGCGCATCGCCGGCCGCCTGCTCAAGCGCGTGCGCGATTTCGCCAGCGTCGCGGGCCACAGCCGTGTCGATGCCCGGATCGCGGACGAGGCGCTGACGCGGCTGGAAGTGGACCGGCTGGGGCTCGATGCCTTCGACAAGCGCTATCTGAAGCTGATCGCGGAGAGCTTCGGCGGCGGACCGGTGGGCATCGAGACCATCGCTGCGGCTTTGGGCGAAGCGCGCGACGCGATCGAGGAAATCGTCGAGCCTTATTTGATGCAGCAGGGCTTCGTGCAACGCACGCCGCGCGGGCGTATCCTCACCGGCGCGGCGTTTGGCCATCTCGGGCTGCCGGCGCCGCATCGCGACGCAGCCCAGATCGGGCTGTTCGCCGGAGACGACGACGCATGAGCAAATGGAAGATGCGGCTGGGCGCTTTGGGGATGGCGCTCGCGGTGTCGCTGATCATCTTCCTGTTCTGGGGCCGCTTCGGCGCCGCGTTCGTGCGCGTGATGGTGATCGAATACGCGCCGCCGAAGCCGGCCGCGACAGAGCCGGGCGAAGTCAGCGTCTCGCTGCCCCCGCCGAAGAGTTGTCCCAAAGGACAGGCCTGCAAATGAACGACGCGGCGGGGCGCTTCGAAGGCAAGACGCACATCCTGCCGGTGCGCATTTATTATGCCGACACCGATTTGTCCGGCATCGTCTATCACGCCAACTATCTGGCCTTTATGGAGCGCGGACGCTCGGAGTTCTTCCGCCATGCCGGTATCGTGCGCCTGGCGCAACTTGACGAGCCGGAGCCGACGGCGTGGACCTTGCGCAAGGTGGAACTCGAATATCTGCGGCCCGCGCGGGTCGACGATCTCATCGAAGTCCACACCAAGCTCACGCATCTGACCGGCGCGCGGATGAATGCGCAGCAGAATATTTATCTGAAGAGCGATCTGCTCACGCGCGGGCACATCGAAGCCTGCATCATTGCCTTGAGCGGAAAACCGCGCCGGATTCCGCAAGAGATGCGCGACAAGCTTTCGCCTTTTCTGTATGAGACATAGATACTTAACAATTGGCGCCAAAATTCGGCCACGTTCGAATGGCCAATAGAAATTGCCGGGCTCGCCGCGTCGGGGGCCATCCGCGGGAAAGGTCATGCGATGAGTTTCAGGCGAATGGCGGCCGCGGCCGCCTTGGCGATCGGTCTTTTCGCGCTACCCGCTTTCGCGCAATCGACGCCGCGTGCCGCGCCCGTCGGCGAGGATGCCCAGTCGGAGCAACTTGCGCCGCCCTCCGCCGCGCCGACGACCGCCGTCGATGTCGCGCCGACCGGCGCGAGCAGCGCGATGCCCTCCGTCGGCAACATCTCGATCGTGGGCTTGTTCATGCGCGCCGATCCGATCGTGAAGGCCGTGTTCCTGCTTTTGGTGCTGGCCTCGATCTGGTCCTGGGTGATCATCATCAACAAATGGCTGGCGCTCGCCACGCTCCGGCGCCGGGCCGAGAAGTTCGAGAAAGTCTTCTGGTCGGGGCTTTCGCTGGATGAGCTCTACCAGCAATTCTCCGCCAAGGCCGATCATCCGATGGCGAATGTGTTCACGGCGGCGTTGCGCGAATGGCGCAGGTCTTTTGAAGGCGGCCCGCCGCGCGAGGCGCTGTTGCCCGGCATCAAGGACCGCATCGAAAAGGCGATGAACGTCACCATCGCGCGTGAAACCGATGGCGTGGAGAAGAATCTGGGATTCCTCGCCACCGTGGGCGCCACGGCGCCGTTCGTGGGCCTGTTCGGCACCGTGTGGGGCATCATGAATTCGTTCTCGGCCATCGCCGCGCGCCATGACACGACGCTGGCCGTCGTCGCGCCCGGCATCGCCGAAGCCTTGTTCGCCACCGCGATGGGTCTGCTGGCGGCGATTCCGGCGGTGATCTTCTACAACAAGTTCGTCAACGACATTGCGCGCTACAGCAACCGGCTCGACAGCTTCGCCGACGAATTCTCCGCCATTCTTTCGCGCCAGCTCGACGAGAAAGTGCAGCGCTGATGGTCGCGCACGTCAAGCGCATCGAGCATGGCCGCCGGCGCGGCAAGATCCGGCCGATGTCGGAGATCAACGTCACTCCCTTCGTCGACGTGATGCTGGTGCTGCTCATCGTCTTCATGGTGACGGCGCCGCTGCTCACCGTCGGCGTGCCGGTCGATCTGCCCAAGACGCATGCGCAGGCGCTGGGTCAGGATCGCGAGCCGCTCACCGTCACCTTGCGCCGCAACGGGCGCATCTATCTGCAGAACACGCCGGTTCCCGAAGAGGCGCTGGTGGCCAAGCTCACCGCCATCGCCGCCAACGGCTACGACCAGCGCATCTTCGTGCGCGCCGACAAGTCGGTCGATTACGGCAGCGTCATGGAGGTCATGGGATTGTTGAGCGAAGCGGGCTTCACTCATATCGGACTCGTCACCGATGTCGCCAAGCATCACGACGACGAGAAATAGAATCTCGCTGTCCACCGGCGTGGGCGGCAGACAGTCGCCGATCGGCTGGATCGGGTCGCTGATCCTGCATGGTGCCATCGTGGGCGCCACGCTGTTCACCTTTGCGCACAAGCTCGACATTACCGATCAGTCGCCGCCGTCGATCCCGGTCGATCTGGTCACTATCGGGCAGAAGACCAACATCATGCCCACCGTGAAGCGGCAGACCAAGGTCGAAGCGAAGGTTACGCCCGAGCCGATCAGTCCCAAAGACCTGGCGACGCCGACGCCCGCGATGCCGCCGCAGGAGCAGCAGACCGAAGCCGCGCCGCCGCCGGATCGCTCCATCACGCCGCTGCCCAAAGCCCCGCCCGTTCCGCATGAAAAGCCGCAGCCGGCCAAGCAGAAGCCGCAGGTCGATCAGCTTTCCGCGCTGCTCAACAAGCTCACCGCGCCGGCCGCCGCGCCCAGCCACGCGCGCGTCGCCAATCGCACCGTCAAGGGCGTGGGCGCGATGAACGCCATGGTGGCCGATCTGCAGGATGCCCTGCGCGGCCAGATCTCGCAGTGCTGGAGCCCGCCGGTGGGCGCGCCACGCGCCGACGAGCTGATCGTCGATTTCGATCTGCTGCTCAATCCGGACGGCTCGGTCGCACAGCCGCCACAATTAACTGCATCTTCTCAGGCGGCCGCCGCGAGCGATCCTTATACGCGCGCGGCGGCCGAAGCCGCACGGCGCGCAATCTACGAATGCGCGCCATACAAATTGCCGGCGGATCGTTACAGCCAGTGGCGCGAGATCGATCCGTTCCACTTCGATCCGTCGCAGATGATGGGCCAATGATGCCGGAGTTGCCGATGAAGAAATTCGTTCTCGTTGTTTTGGCCCTCGTCGCGGCGATCGGATTCGCGGCGCCGGCTTCGGCGCAGCTTCGCGTGGACGTGACGCAGGGCAACATCCAGCCGCTGCCCATCGCGATCCCCGACTTCCTCGGCGACCAGCAGGGCGCGCAGATCGCCGGCGTGGTGCGCGCCGATCTCGATCGCTCCGGGCTTTTCAAGCCGCTCGATCCGAAGTCCTTCGTCGATCAGATCAAGGACATCAACGTACAGCCCAATTTCGCCAATTGGCGCGTGATCAATGCCCAGGCGCTGGTCACGGGCGCCGTCTCCATGCAGCCGGATGGCCGGTTGCGTGCCGATTTCCGGATGTGGGATGTCTATGGCCAGACGCAGATGTTGGGTCTGCAATTCTCCACCACGCCGGAGAACTGGCGGCGCATCGCGCATATGATCTCCGACGCCATCTACAAGCGCATTACCGGCGAAACCGGCTATTTCGACACCCGCATCGTGTTCATCTCGGAATCCGGCCCGGCGCTGAACCGCAAGAAGCGGCTGGCGGTGATGGACGAGGACGGCGCCAATCCGATCTTCCTCACCCGCGGCGATTATCTGGTGCTGACGCCGCGCTTCAACCCGACGGCGCAGATGATCGCGTACATGTCGTATATCGGCAACAAGCCGCGGGTGTATCTGTTCGATCTGGAAACCGGCAAGCAGGAGATGCTGGGCAATTTCCCGAACATGACGTTCAGCCCGCGCTTCTCGCCCGACGGCAATTCCGTCGCCATGTCGCTGGTGAAGGACGGCAATTCGGACATTTATGTGATGGACCTGCACACCCGCGCCGTGCGCCGGCTCACCACCGATCCGGGCATCGACACCGCGCCGTCCTGGTCGCCGGACGGACGGCAGATCGCCTTTGAATCCGACCGCGGCGGCAGCCAGCAAATTTACCTCATGAGTTCGGACGGCGCGAACCAGCACCGCATCAGCTTCGGCGCCGGCAAGAACGGCACCCCCGTCTGGAGCCCGCGCGGCGATCTGATCGCCTTCACCAAGCAGGCGGGCGGAGCCTTCCACATCGGCGTCATGCGCACGGACGGCTCCGGCGAGCGCTTGATCACCGACGGCTGGGAGGATGAGGGCCCGACATGGGCGCCAAATGGTCGCGTCCTGATGTTTACCCGCACAGAGCGCGGCGGACGCGGGTCGCAAATCTGGTCGGTGGACGCGACAGGACGCAATGAACGCAGGGTCTTAACCCCGGGAGACGCCTCCGACCCGGCTTGGTCGCCCCTGATCCAGTAAGGCTGGGTAGGACACGGCTCTAAAATTTGTTAAGTTTCGAGATGGTGCTTTTTGACGAATAGTGCGTTTTAGGCGGTGTGCGCGCCGGACGATTAGTGCGGGAGCCCTGCGCATGAACGGCTTCCCGAAACGCGGAGTGGGATTCTCATGATGAAATTTTCGACAGGTCTGAAATTCGCGGCGGTGGCCGCCACCCTTATTCTGGCAGGCTGCGAAACCAAGCCGCCGGCAACCACGGCGCCGCCGCCGGAAACGATGAGCAACAGCAGCAATACCACGACATCCAGCATCGTCCCGGGCAGCGCCGAGGACCTGAAGGTGAATGTCGGCGATACCGTTCATTTCGATTATGACAAATACAATGTCACCGACGAGGATCGCGGCACGCTGCAGCGCCAGGCGCAATGGTTGGCGAAATATCCGCAGGTCCGCGTCACCATCGAGGGCAATTGCGACGAACGCGGCACGCGCGAATACAATCTGGCGCTCGGCGCGCGGCGCGCCAATGCGGTGAAGGAATATCTCGTCAGCCTCGGCGTCTCCTCGGCGCGGGTCGACACGATCTCCTACGGCAAGGAGCGCCCGGTGTGCTCGGAATCGACGGAAGATTGCTGGGCGCAGAATCGTCGCGGCGTCACCACGATCACCGGCGGCGGCGCGAACTCTTAATTGCCGCTCCCATCATGTCGTCAAGGGCGCCCCCGTGGCGCCCTTTTCGATTCCATCGTCCGCCAGCGTTTCCGCTGGGCCTCAATTTCGGCTAAGTGTTCGGCTTGGCTTGCACGCCTTCTAGGGCACGAGTCGATTTGAATGAATCGGAGCATGCTCTAGATTCCCTGATTGTCGCGCGATCTTGCGCCGAACCGGTTTCCACTTCGGCGGATCGCGCTCTAGCGAGTGACCGAGATGAGCAAATTCCACGCGATCGTCCTTGCCGGCGCGGCCTTGCTGATCGCCCCGGCGGCGTCGGCGCAGAGCGATTCCGCTGCGCCTCGCCACGCTGTCGTGCGCGATATTCAGGTCGCCCAGCTCTTTGGCGAGAGCGACGAGGAAAAAGCCGCGCGGCTGCAGCGCGAGCAGAACCAGGATTCGCAGATCTCCAATCTCAACAACCAGATCAACGATCTGGAGGCGACGATCACGCGGCTCACCGGCCAGATGGAGCAGTTCGACCACCGCATGGCCGAATTGAAAACCCGCATGGAGCGGATGCAGAAGGATTACGATTACAAGCTGTGCAGCATCGCCGCGCAGCAGATGGGCGCTTCCACCGATCCGAACGATCCCAACGCGATGGCCTGCGCAGGCGGCCAACAACAGAGCGCACCACAACAGGGCGCGCCGCCGCCCAGCGCGCCGCAAGCGCGCGCACCGCAGTCGAACGCGCCGCTGATTGCGCCGCGGGCCTACGCCCCCGGGCAAACCGAGAATTATGAGCCTGCGGTGACCGTCAATGTTCCGCCGCCCTCTACGCCGATGCCCGAAGCTCACGGCGCGCCGGTGCATCTGGCGCCTCCCCCGGGCGTGCTGGGTACGTTGCCTGCCGATCGTGTCGGGCCGCCGCCGGCGCACCAACGCAGCGGCATCGAGACCGGAATGCTCCCCAGCGTGGACGCGCCCTCGCAATTCGACAGCGGCAAGAAGCTTCTCGCCCAGGCGCAATTCGACGAGGCGCGCGCCCAATTCCGCGGCTTCGTCGATGCGCATCCGGACGATCCGCGGGCGCCGCAGGCGCTTTTCTGGATCGGCAACATATCGTATGCGCAGCACGACTACCCGAACGCGTCCCGTAGCTTTGCCGAAGGTCTCAAGAAATACCCCACCAGCACGGTTGCGCCGGACACCATGCTCAAGCTCGGCCAGTCGCTGCTTGCGATGAACAAGAAAAGAGAAGGCTGCACGTTCCTTGGCGCGATCGCCTCGAAATATCCCGACGCGTCGAAAGCCGCCGCGCAAGCGCTCGCGGCCGGCAAAGCTTCCCACTGCCGCTGACGGCCTTCGCGACCGTTTCGCCGGGGCGATGGCAGAGCTTGGCGCGGCGTGGCCGGCTGCGGTCGCAGTGTCCGGCGGCGGAGATTCGATCGCGCTGATGCTGTTGCTCGCCGGGTGGGCGAAAGCTCCAAGCAGGCAGGCGCCGGTGGTGCTCACCGTCGATCACGGATTGCGCAAAACCGCCGCCGCCGACGCAAGACGCGTCGTTCGCTGGGCGCAGGCCGCAGGGCTCGCCGCGCACATTCTCAAATGGGAAGGCACAAAGCCGAAAGCGGACATCGAGGCTAAGGCGCGCCAGGCCCGCTATCGGCTGATGGGCGATTGGTGCTGCGCCAACGGCATCGCCGCGCTCCATGTGGCGCACACCCAGGAAGATCAGGCCGAGACATTCCTGCTGCGGCTGGGGCGCGGCAGCGGGTTGGATGGCTTGTCGGCGATGCAAGCCAGGTCGCGTTTGCCGCTCGCAGGCGGGCAGGATGTCGCCGTCTTGCGTCCGCTGCTGGAGTTTTCCCGCGACGAATTGCGCGCCTATCTGCTGTCGCGCGAACAAAGGTGGCTGGAGGATCCCATGAATGCCGATCCGCGGTTCGCCCGCACGCGGGTTCGCGCTCTGCTGCCCGCGCTGGCAGAGGCCGGCATTTCCACGGCGCGGATCGCCGCCGCGACGGGTCATCTGGCCCGCGTCCGCCAGCTCCTGGAGACTGAAACGGCCGCGTTCCTGTCTGCGCATAGCTGTCTTGCAGAAAGCGGAGTGCAGTTCGACGGCGCCGCCCTCTGCCGGCTGCCGGAGGAACTTGGACTGCGGGCGCTGGCAAGGATGCTCGCCAACGTGTCCGGCGAGGCCTACCGCCCGCGCTTCGAGCGGCTTGAGCGGCTTTATGGCGCCATTGTGACGGGCAGCCTAAGTGGCGGCGCGACCCTCCAAGGCTGTCGGATCGCGCCTGCACCGCGCCGTCAGGCGGCATTCGGCCCCGCTTCGTTGATCATCGTCCCGGAATCGGGCCGCAAGGGAACCAGGCACCGCCCCGGATCGTAATAGAATCCAGGAGAACGAATTAACCGCGCATCTTAAGGGGAATAGGAAGCAGCGATTGCCGCAGGGCCGCAAAATTCTTAACGATTTGATGGCTGGCAAGGCGGTATGAAGATTACTATCTATGGTGTCGGTCAGCCGCGCCGTGCGGCTGGAACCTGCGGAAGGTCGTAAGTGAACAACCTTAGAAATCTCGCGCTCTGGATCATTATCGCGCTGTTGCTTGTCGCGCTGTTCAACATGTTCCAGGGCAGCACGACGCATCAAAATACCAGCGCCGTCAGCTACACCAAATTTAACCAGGAAGTGATGCAGGGCGATATCAAGTCCGCGTCGCTCCAGGGCGAGCAGGTCACGGCGCTCACCCAGAACGGCCAGCAGCTTACGACCACGGTGCCCGCCGGCGACACACAGCTCAATCAGCGCATGCTCGACCACAATGTCGATATCAGCGTGAAGCCGACGGATGACGGTTCGTTCAACCTGATGAGCGTGCTGATCAACTGGTTCCCGATGCTGCTGTTGATCGGCGTGTGGGTGTTCTTCCTGCGCCAGATGCAATCGGGCGGCGGCAAGGCGATGGGCTTCGGCAAAAGCCGCGCCAAGCTGCTCACCGAGCGCACAGGCCGCGTGACGTTCGAGGACGTCGCCGGCGTCGATGAAGCCAAGGACGAATTGAAGGAAGTCGTCGACTTCCTGAAAGACCCGCAGAAGTTCCAGCGCCTCGGCGGTCGCATTCCCAAGGGCGTTCTGCTCGTCGGTCCTCCGGGCACCGGCAAGACGCTGATCGCGCGCGCTGTCGCGGGCGAAGCCAATGTGCCGTTCTTCACAATCTCGGGTTCCGACTTCGTGGAAATGTTCGTGGGCGTCGGCGCGTCCCGCGTGCGCGACATGTTCGAGCAGGCCAAGAAGAACGCGCCCTGCATCGTATTCATCGATGAAATCGACGCCGTCGGCCGCCATCGCGGCGCCGGTCTGGGCGGCGGCAACGACGAGCGCGAGCAGACCTTGAACCAGTTGCTGGTCGAGATGGACGGCTTTGAATCCAACGAAGGCGTCATCCTGATCGCGGCGACGAACCGCCCCGACGTGCTCGACCCCGCGCTGCTGCGTCCGGGCCGTTTCGACCGCCATGTCGTGGTGCCCAATCCCGATCTCGCCGGTCGCGAAAAAATCCTGCGCGTTCACATGCGCAAGGTGCCGCTGGCACAGGACGTCGATCCGCGCACCATCGCGCGCGGCACGCCGGGGTTCTCCGGCGCCGATCTGGCCAACCTCGTCAACGAAGGCGCATTGCTGGCGGCGCGCCGCGGCAAGCGCGTCGTCACCATGAGCGAACTGGAAGACGCCAAGGACAAGGTCATGATGGGCGCCGAGCGCCGCTCCATGGCGATGACCGAGGAAGAGAAGAAGCTTACTGCCTATCACGAAGGCGGCCATGCACTCGTGGCGTTGAGCGTCGAAGGCTCCGATCCGATCCACAAGGCCACGATCATCCCGCGCGGCCGCGCCCTGGGCATGGTGATGCGCCTGCCGGAGCGCGACCAGCTTTCCATCACGCGCCAGAAGATGATGGCCGATCTCGCCGTCGCGTTCGGCGGCCGCCTCGCCGAGGAGCTGATC
>DASXFK010000076.1:0-4849 GCA_036489635.1 Rhizomicrobium sp.
GCCAGCGCGAAGGTGGAGTCGCCCGCGATATCGATCCGCTCGATCGGGTCCATCTGGATGGCGACGTTGGGCATGCGGTGTCCTCAAGTTCGTCGGAAAATCACACTCTATAGACCCGTCATGGCCGGGATTGTCCGACTCGTCCCGGCCCACCCATGAACACCCATCGAGATCATGGGTAGCCGCCACAAGGGCGGCCATGACGAAGTTTTTATAAGAGAAACTCCAAACCAAATCCGCCTTTAATTCAGCCGCCGCTTGAGGGCCGTCACGGCCAGGGTGGCTTCGTTGTGGTAGCCGGCGCCCGGCTTTAGCAGAGATAGGCAGGCTTCGTAGGCTTTTTGCGCGCCGCCCAGCGCGCCGACCGATTCATTGAGTCTGGCCAGGTCGATCCACAGCTCCGGCTTCTTGGGCGCGATCAGCACCATGCGCTTGGCGACTTCCAGGGCGCGGCTGCGTTCGCCCACCTGAAGCGCGCGCAGCTTGAGATTGTTCTCCAGCCGCAAGAGCACCTCGATGTCGCCGACGGTTTCGGGCGCGTCCTGCGCGTCGCTATCGGGCGAGGCCATCATCGGCGGCGCGCCCAGTCGCTCGCGATCCACCGCCGCGCCGCCATTGAACGGATCGATCAGCGCGTCCTGCCCGCGACTTGAGAGGCGCAAGAGGAAATGCCCCGGCGTGTTCAGCCCCACCGCGTCGAAGCCCGCGGCACGCGCGGCGTGGATGTAGAGAATGCCCAGCGCCACCGGCAAGCCGCGCCGGCGATCGATCACCGCCATGAAATCGGCGTTCTGCGGATCGTCATAGGACATGCGGTCGCCGTCATAACCGTAATGGCCGACCAGCAATCCCGCCATGGCGCGCGCGCCGTCTTCGGCGGTGGCGGCGAGGCGCGCTTCGGCTTTTGCGTGTTCGGCCAGTTCGCGCAGATGTTTGTGATACGGCTCGAGGTCGCGCGCCGAATGATCCAGCGCCGAAAGCATCAGCGCCGCACCCGCGATGTCGTGCGGTCCGTCGCCCGCTTGTCCCAGGCGGCGAAGATAATCGGCCGGATCTTCCTGCGCGCTCATGGCGCCAAGCTTGCCTCAAGCCCCGCCGCTGCGCCACGCGTCGCGCACATGGCGCGGGAGGCGGCCGGAGGCCACGATAATGGCGTCGTATCTGACGCCTTTTGCCGCCAGCGCCGGCCGCTGAGCCAGGTAAAGCGCGGCGGCCCGGGCGATGCGCCCCTGCTGGCGCGGGCCGATGGATTCGACCGCGTCGGCCGCCGTGCCGCGCGCCTTCACCTCGATGAAGCAGACGATCCCTGTGGGCGAGCGCGCGATCAGGTCGATCTCGCCCAGATGGGTTTTCACCCGGCGCCCCAGGATGCGATAGCCCTTGGCCATCAGGAGTAGCGAGGCCAGCGTTTCGCTGCGCCGTCCGCGCTTCTCGGCGTAAATGCGTTTTTGCGCCTTCACGATTTTTCCTTCAGCGCCAACGCCCGTTCGTAGAGTGCGCGGCGCGGCATGGCGAGCGCTTCGGCGACGAGATCGGCGGCGGCGCGCACCGGCATGAAGACGAGCGCTTTTTGCAGCAACCCGTCGGCACGGGCGAAATCCGGCGCGGATTCCAGGGGCGCGCCGATCACCAAGGTCACTTCGCCTTTCGGCGTCTGCGATTGCTCGTAATGGGCGGCGAGTGAAACGAGATCGCCGCGCCGGATCTCTTCATGCAGCTTGGTGAGCTCGCGGGTGACGACGGCGGGGCGATTGCCGAGCACCGCTTCGATATCCTTCAGGCTCTCCGCCAGACGCTGCGCCGATTCGAAGAAGATCAGCGTCCCGCCCACGGATTTGAATTGCGCCAGCGCATTCCTGCGCTCACCGCTTTTGGACGGCAGAAAGCCCGCGAAGAAAAAACGATCCGTCGGCAATCCGGCCAGCGTGAGCGCGGTCAGCACCGACGAGGCGCCGGGAACCGCGTGGATCGCGATGCCTTCGACGATCGCCTCGCGCACCAGCTTGTAGCCGGGATCGGAAACCAGCGGCGTGCCCGCGTCGCTCACCAGCGCGATGCGCGCGCCGCGCTTCAGCTTGCCGATCAGCTTGGGCCGTTCGCTGGGGCCGTTATGATCGTTGTAGGCGGTCAGCGGTTTGGAGATGCCGTGAATGGCCAGAAGCTTGGAAGTAACGCGGGTGTCTTCTGCCGCGATGAGGTCGCAGGCCTTGAGCACGTCCAGCGCCCGCAAGCTGACATCCCGGGCATTGCCGATGGGGGTCGCGGTTATGTAAAGGCCGGGCGCGAGGTCCGCGGGCCGCCCGCTTTGCGAAAATTCGGGCCCCGGCCTAGATTTCTCGGATGAGCCCATTGCCGATGCGCCCGCGCAAATTCGTCTTCCGCATTTCTGCCATTCTGGCCACCGCGGCGATAGTCACGCTGTCCGGTTGCGTCACGCCGCCGGCCCCTGGGCCCATCGTTCCCACCGCCCGGCCCAGCGAAGTCGCCAAGGGCACCACGCCGTCCGCCCACCCGCTGAAGGCGGACCAGCCCAATTTCGTGCGCCTGCCCAATATCGCGCCTGGTCATACGCCGGTGCGCGTCGGCGTTCTTTTGCCCTTCACCAACGGATCGCCCGCCACGCGCGCTTTGGCCAGCGCCATGCTAAAAGCCGCGCAACTGGCGCTGTACGACGCAAAAAATCCCGACATCATCCTCATCACCGCCGACGAAGGCGGCTCGCCGGAAACCGCCGCGAGCGGCGCGCGCAGCCTTCTGGCGCAAGGGGCAGAAGTGATCGTGGGGCCGCTGTTCTCGGCCTCGACCGCTGCCGTGGCGCCCATCGCCCATGACCGCGCCGTGCCGGTGATCTCGTTCTCGACCGACCGCAAGGTGGCGGGCAACGGCGTCTATCTGCTGAGCTACCAGCCGTCGAACGAAGTGGCGCGCGTGGTGTCCTATGCCGCGGCACAGGGCCACAAGGATTTCGCGGCGCTGGTGCCGAAAAATGCTTATGGCGAACGCGTCGGCCAGGATTTCGAAGAAGACGTGGCCGCCGCGGGCGCCAAGCTCGACGGCGTCAAGCATTTCAGCCCGACATCGGAATCCATCGACATGCTCGCCAAGGACGCGCTGGCCGCAAAGCCCGACGCGATGATGATCGCGGCCGGCGGCGAGACGCTGAAAGCTGCAGCGGCCGGGCTGGCGGCGGACGGCATCGAAAACAAGGCGATCCGGATGCTGGGCACGGGCCTGTGGTACGATTCCTCGCTCAACGAGGTGGGCGAGCTGCGGGGTGCATGGTTCGCCGCGCCGCAACCCGGATCGGACGCGGCCTTCATCGAGAAATACAAGGACACGTTCGACGCCACGCCGCCGGCGCTATCCACCCTGGCTTATGACGCGATGTCGCTGGTCGCGCTGCTGGCGCCGGGCAAGCCCTATCATCGCTTCACCGATGCCGCGCTCACCGATCCCAACGGATTTTCCGGCATCAGCGGAATCTTCCGCTTCAATCCGGACGGGACCTCCGAACGCGGGCTGGCGATCCTGGCGGTGAGTGCCGATGGCTTCGCCACCGTCGATCCCGCCCCGACTACGTTCCAGAAGCAGGGCTCGTAATTCGCAATCCAAATAAGTTGTCATGGCCCGATCTAATCGGGCCATGACAACTTTTTTTAATCTGCCAGCGCAGCGATGACGCTGTTGAGCACCAGGCGGCCGCGCGGCGTGGCAGTGAGCGTGTCGCACTCTAGACGGAGCAAGCCATCCTCCGACAATGCGGCGATGCGCGCGGCATCAAGCTGCGTGTTCCAGCGCGCGCGATAGGCCGCGAGACCGAGCCCTTCCGACAAACGCAGATTCATCAGCAGATGCTCGCGCGAAGCGTCGGCGGGTTCGATTTTGCTCATTTCCGCCAAGCCATGACCTTCGCGCGAAACTTTTTCGCGCCAGCGTTCCGGCAATTTCTCGGCCGACGTCGCGATGCGCTTGCCGCCAATCGTAAGACGGCCATGCGCGCCGGGACCGACACCGGCGTAATCGCCATAGCGCCAGTAGATCAGATTGTGCCGTGACTCCGCGCCCGGCCTGGCGTGATTGGAGATTTCGTAGGCGGGGCGGTTCGCCTTCTCCGTCAACTCTTGCGTCAGTTCGTAGAGTGCGGCGGCGCGATCGTCGTCCGGAATCACAAGCTGGCCGGTGCGCGCGAGCGTGGCGAAGGGTGTCGCGGGTTCGATGGTCAGCTGGTAAAGCGACAGATGCTCCGTGCCGAACGCCAATGCCTCGTTGAGTTCGGCGCGCCATTGTTGCAGTGTTTGCTCAGGCCGCGCATAGATCAGATCGAGCGACACGCGATCAAAAGTCCGCATCGCCATCGCCAGCGCCTTCTTGGCTTCCGCGACATTGTGCAGGCGGCCAAAGAATTTGAGGTCGGCGTCGTTCAGTGCCTGCACGCCCAGCGACAAACGGTTGACGCCGGCGGCGCGATAATCGCGGAAGCGCGCGGCATCGGCGCTGGCGGGATTGGATTCGAGCGTCACCTCGACATTGTGCGCCACCGGCCACAGCCTCGCGACGGCATCCAGCACGGCGGCGGTCGATGCGCCGCGCATCAGCGATGGCGTGCCGCCGCCGAAGAATATCGTCTTCACTTCGGGGCGCGCCTCGCCCTGAAGCTGCGCGGTCCATTCCAACTCTCGAACGATGGCGTTCGTCCAGGCCGCTTCGTCTATCTCGGAGCGAACGTGGCTGTTGAAATCGCAATAAGGACACTTCGCCGCGCAGAACGGCCAGTGCACATAGATTCCGAAATCGCTCACAGCTTCAGATGATTCTTGAGCATCGCGAAGGCGCGGGCGCGATGGCTGAT
>DASXFK010000087.1:0-19959 GCA_036489635.1 Rhizomicrobium sp.
CCCAGAAGGTATCGGGGTTGTGTTTATACACTGCTTGCACAAGGTCCAGCGCCGCGACTTCGGCGCCAATCTCGGTTTGGCTCAGGCTGTAAAGGTTAGCGATTTCTTTATCGGAAGGGTGGCGAACAAATATAGTTCCCCCATCCGGCAACGCAGCCTGTGGAGCAAGACGCTCCGAATTCTGGGCCAAATATATAATTTGGCTTAGCTTTGGACGCATTTTACTAACCCGTTACTTCACTCTTTGCTTTCGCCCCAAATGCCTCGATAAGATGAACCCGGGGCAGGAAGTGTATTACATTGCACCACTTCGCGTTTGCGGGAATAACCATGAGCGAATTGCCTTATACAGAAAATGCTGAACCCGGCATAGGGGCCGCGACAGGGGACAACGTGGATTGGGACGATTTTCGGGTTTTCCTGGAGGTCGTCCGGTCCGGTTCCTTCAATCGGGCCGCCAATCGGCTGAAAATGACCCAGCCCACCGTGAGCCGCCGGCTGGCCCGCCTGGAGAAAAGGATCAAAGTCCGGCTGTTCGACCGCGACCGGCGGGGTCCCAGGCTGACCTATGAAGGTCAGCGCATCTACAGCGACGCCAACGCCGCCCACGCTGCCCTGACCCGCGCCGCCAACCAGGCTTCCAGCGCCGCGGCCCGCGTCGAAGGCGACTGCAAGATCTTCATGGGCGACGGCGTCGCCTCCTATTGGATGACCCAGTTCCTGGCGCCGTTCTTCACCCGCTATCCCAACATCGAGATGAAGCTGTTCGGCACCTACGACACCGCCGCCGACAAGCGCGAGATCTTCGATCTCCACGTCCATTATTACGAGCCGGCGGAGGCCGATCCCATCGCCATCCGGCTGGGCACGATGCATTTCATTCCGTTCGCCGCGCGCGAATATCTGCGCCAGAACGGCGTGCCGCGCACGCTCGACGATCTGGGGCGCCACCGCCTGCTCGATCTGGCCGTCTATCTGGCGGACATGGGCTCGTGGTCCACCTGGTCGCGCGAGGACGCCGGCAAGCACACCGTGCTGTTCACGAATCTCAGCGCCTGTCTGGCCGAAGCCGTGCGCTATGGCGCGGGCATTGCGTTGCTGCCGACCTACGCGCCGCTGGTGGACGACGAATTCGTGCCGCTGGAGATCGGCGTGCGCTTCGCCGCGCCCATCTTCGTGTCCTATCAGCGCGAGGCGGCGAAGAAGTGGTCGGTGCGCGCGACGATCGATTTCCTGCGCGCCAACGTCTTCGATCGCCAGAACATGCCGTGGTTTCGCGACAATTACATCGCGCCGCACGCCGATTGGCCGAGCAAGTTCAGCCTGCTGCGCAAGCTTGCGTCGGATCCGATCGACGGTCAGGAGAATCCGGCGCTGTCGAAGGGGGCCCCGATCCAGAACCGGCGTCCGAATCTGCCGGGCTAGGCATCATCAGCCGATTGTTGATCCAGTGGCGCGCCTCGCGCAGCACCACATCGCCGCGCTTCCAGTGCAGAAGCAGATGCGGGCCGTCCAACACCAGATTCCATGTCTTGTCGCCGGCAAAATTGTCGTGCAGGCGGCGGATGCTGTTCTGGCTGAGCAGATCGTCCTTGCCGGCGACGAGCGTCAGCACCGGCGTCGTCACCTTGGCGGCTTCGCTGACGGCGCTGTAGCCGAGATTGACCAGGCCTTCGAACTGCTCCGCCTTGATGGCGCGCATCACCAGCGGATCGCCCAGCAGGCGGATCGCGGAAGCAGGAGACAACTCCCAGCCGCTGATGCGCTCGAACACCACTTCGCTGTCGCCGGTCAGGGCGCGCGTCACGCGGGCGAGCAGATGATAGAACATGCGCTTGACGGCGGACGCCAGCGCGCCCGGCGCCACCAGAACCAGTCCTGCCAGATCCAGATTGGGGAATTTCGCGGCGGCATGCACCGCCACCGCGCCGCCCATGCTCTCGCCGATGACGAAAAGCGGAAGCGTCGCGCCGGTGCGGTTGCGCAGGAAGCCGGCGGCATCCGCAATATCGTCGACCATGCGCTCCAGGCTGGTCCAACGGCCGCGCGATTGCGTGGCGCCGAAACCGCGCTGGTCGATGGCAAGCGAGGTGAAGCCCCGGCGGGCGAGGCGCGGCGCGATCTCGTCGAAGGCGCCCGAATAATCGCAAGCCCCGTGCAGCAGCAGAAGTTGCGCGCGGGGATGATGCGCGCGCCACAGCCGGTAAGGCACGTCGGCGCCGTCAGATGCCGCGAACGTGCCGTAGCGCAGATGCGCGCGCGGATCGATGGCCGACAGCGACCAGCGCAGATCGGCCAGGCGGGCTTTTGCATCTCGTGGCGCGGAGGACTGAAGACCGAATTGGAAGATCGCCACCTTGTTCCTCTATCTGCCGGCAACTTCCCGATAAACGGTCAAGCCCAGGATCAGCAGCACCACGAAGATCGCGATGAAGATGAAGAACAGGATTTTCGCGATGGCGATGGAGGCGCCGGCGATGCCGGTGAATCCGAGGATGCCGGCGATCAAGCCGACGACCAGAAAAACGAGAGCCCATTTCAACATTTGTAAGTTTCCCCGATTGCGTATCCAGATAATGCGGGCGTCCGGGGAAAAGTTCCCGCTCAATGGCTGTCGATGAAGCGCACCATGTCGTTTTCCAGCGTCGTGTCGGTGCGCAATATCGGCGCGAGCGACAAGATGATTCCGATATGGCCGACGCCGGGATAGAGCTTGGTCTGCACTTCGCTGCCATTGGCCCTGAGTTTCGCCGCCATGCGCGTGACGTTGCCCGGATCGACGGTCTTGTCCGCCGTGCCGTCCACCAGCAGCATCGGCGGGCGCTTGCCATCGATATAGGTGATGGGTTGCGTCGCGGGGTTGTTCGCGCCGCCGAAGATGGTGATGATTTTCGGATCGGTCATCGGCAGGAAATCGTATGGCCCCGCGATGCCGATGGCGCCGCGGATCCACGACAGATCGCCGCCCACATCGTGCACGAACTTCGGATCGGAGGCGAGCATGATGGCGTTGTAGGCGCCGGCCGAGTGCCCCGACACGAACACGCGCTCCGGATCGCCGCCGGCCTTCGCTATCTCGTCATGGACATAGCGCAGCGCCAGCGCGCCATCTTGCACGAAGCTGGGATAAAGGTTCGGCGGATAGAGACGGTAATTCGCCAGCACGGTGACGATGCCGTGGCTGGCGAATGTCTGGCCCACCCAGCGGTAGCCGTCCTTGTCGCCATCCTGCCAGCTTCCGCCATAGAAGAAGATCAGCACCGGTGCGGGCTTGGTCAGTCCGTCGGGAATATAGATGTCGAGCTTCTGGCGCGGGCCGTTGCCGAAGGCGATGTTGCGCTCAACCGTGTATCCGCCGCGCGGCACGAACGGGTTGAGCAGGAACGGCGAGCAGCCGGCAAGCAGGGCCGCCAGCGTCACGACGCCAAGGATCCGGTGGATTTTCGCCATTTGTGTCCGCTCGCCTGTGCCTTTTACGAACGCTTTGTGTCTTCGGATCGCTGCGGCGTTCTGCCATACTGCCGGCAAAATATATCCGCTGGGAGGCGACGATGGCGTTCAAGGATATGTACACGCTTTCGACTGAAGGCTCGACATGGTCTGTGCCGCAGGATTTCGATGTCAATTTCAACTGGGATTACGACGACGGCCGCGCCGGCATGATGGGCCTCTACGCCAAGGGCAAGGAGATGCAGTGGGACGCCGCCACGCGCATCGACTGGAGCCAGGAGCTCGACGAAGACAATCCCGAGCAGATGCCCGAAGAGTCGCTGCCGATCCACATGGCCGGCTGCTATCTCAAAATGAGCGACAAGGAGAAGGCGACGGTGCGCCGCCATTTCCAGGCGTGGCAGCTTTCGCAGTTCATGCAGGGCGAGCAGGGCGCGCTGATCTGCGCGGCAAAGATCGTCACCCAGGTGCCCGATGCCGATTCCAAATTCTACGCCGCCACGCAAACCATAGACGAAGCGCGTCATGTCGAGGCGTACAAAAGATTGCTGACGAAATTCGGCGTCGCTTATCCGATGACCAAGCCGCTGAAGGAGCTGATCGACCAGACGCTGCGCGACAGCCGCTGGGACATGACTTATCTGGGCATGCAGGTGGTGATCGAGGGCTTGGCGCTCGCCGCCTTCGGCCAGATCCGGGACAATGCGCAGAACCAGCTTTGCGCGCAGGTGAACGCTTATGTGATGCAGGATGAATCGCGCCACGTCGCCTTCGGGCGCCTGGCGCTGCGCGACTACTATCCGCATCTGACGCAGGCCGAACGCAACGAGCGCGAGGAATTCCTGCTCGAAGCCTGCTACCTGATGCGCGACCGCTTCGATGCGGTGGAGCTGTGGCAGAACCTCGGCCTGCCGATCGAGGAATGCGCCACCGCGATGTACGAATCGGGCTTCATGGAGAAATTCCGCAACTCGCTGTTCACCCGCATCGTGCCCATCGTGAAAGACATCGGCTTATGGGGCGATCACATCCGCAACGGCTACACCGAAATGGGCGTGATGGACTACGCCAAGACCGACGTGCAGGCGCTGCAGGACGACGACGAAAACATCGCCAAGCAATTCGACGCCCGCAACAAGGACATCCAACGCGTCATCGCCCGCGCCCAGGCGGCGGAATAACTCGCCGTAGCCTGGGTCAAACCCTGTATTTGCGAAGGTTTTTCTCCATCCGCGAAAGCGGATCTTCATTCTGGTCGACGCGGAATTTCTCGCCGGTGAGTTGCTCGTATATTTCGATATAACGGCGCGAAAGCTCGGCCACCATGGCGGCCGGCGCTTGCGGCAGCACGGCGTCTTGGTACGGGTCCGAATGCGCCTTGAACCAGAGCCGCAAGAACTCCTTGTCGAAATATTCCGGTTCCTCGCCTTTTGCGGTGCGCGCTTCATGCGAACCGAGTTTCCAGTAGCGCGAGGAATCCGGCGTATGGATTTCATCGATGAGAAGCAGTTCGCCGTGTTCGTCGACGCCGAATTCGTATTTCGTATCGACAAGGATGAGTCCGTGCTCCGCCGCGATTGCCTGGCCGCGCGCGAACAATGCAAGAGCGGTCGCCTTCACCCGATCCATGCGCTCCTGCGTGACGAACCCTTCCGCGACCAGACCGGCCGGCGAAAGCGCGCGGTCGTGGGTGTCCTCTTTGGTCGTCGGATCGAAAACGGGATGCGGCAGCTTGGTATTTTTCTTCAGTCCGTCCGCAAGGATCAAATCGCCGAATTGCCGTTCACCGTTTCGGTAGCGGGTCCAAATGGACGTCGACGTCGTGCCCGTCAAATAGCCGCGCATGACGGCTTCGACCGCCAAAGGCTTCACGCGTTTTGCGACGGTCACATTGGGATCGGGAATTTCGAGAACGTGATTTTTGACGATGTCTTGCGTTTTGCCGAACCAGAAAGCGCTTGAAAGGTTGAGCACCGCGCCCTTGTTCGCAATATGAGCGATGATGCGGTCGAACGACGAATGCCGATCGGTGGAAACGAGAAGCAGCCTGTCGCGCTGAATGTACATGTCGCGCACTTTGCCGTGCTTCAATTCCCCGAGATTCTGGAAATTCGTTTCTCTGATAATGTCCATGCGTCCTCGCCGGGCCGGCCAAGCGTGATGTTTTCAGGCGCGAACATTACTTCGCGCTTTTTGTCTTCGACAGTCCCGGTATCGCCGCCTTGGCCCAAGCTTGTCGCGGCTCGCATGGGGAATCGTTTTTGCCCCGCCGCGCGATTTGCCGCGCACGTCTTCGAAAAGGGCTTTTTCGGGGTGACGGATTCAGCCAAAGCCTTGGCGCGCCGCCTTTTCTAAAGAGAATTTAAGGCGCAGGTCATTGCCCTGTGAGCCTTGTGCGTTAGATTTGGCCAGAACACGGAGGCACCAGATGAAGAGATCCATTCTAATCGCCGGTATCGCTGCCGTGGCATTGGCCGGCACCGCGGCGTGGGCCGCGGAAAGCAACATCCACGAGATGACCGTGCAGCTTCCCGGCGGCGGCGTCGAGCACATCCAATACACCGGCAATGTGGCGCCGAAAGTGCGCGTCGTGCCGCTGGCGGCGATGCCGCGGGTCGCCTTCATGCCGATGGCGTTCGGCTTCCCGTACATGGCCCGCATCCAGGCCGCGATGAACGCGCAGATGGCGCAGATGAACACCATGATGCGTCAGGCCGATGCGATGGCCGCGAAATCCTTCGCCAACGGTCCGATCGCGATCAGCAATGGCGGACACGGTTATTTCTGCGCCCATTCGGTGCAGATCACGACCGACGCGCATGGCAAGCAGAATGTCGTGGAACACAGCGCCGGCGATTGTGGCGGGGCCCGCAGCCACGTCAGCGCTCCGGCCGCTCATCCGGCGCCGGCCAAAGGCACGCCGATCTGAATTTCTGCGCGACGCTCTTCAGCGATGGACAAAGGCGGCTTCGGCCGCCTTTTTTTTCAGCCGGCCGCCGCGCGCCGCAGCGCCGCCACATCGGCAATCGCGATGCCGCTATAGCTGAGGCCGATGGCGCCACGTTTGCCAAGACTTGCCAGATGCCCGTTCACCGTCTTGCGCGACAGCCCGGTCATCTCGGCGAGCTGGCTTTGCGTCACCCGCAGGAGCGCGCCTTCGCGCTCACCGCAGAGGAACAGCAACCGCGCCGCGACGCGCGCCTTGGGAGCAAGCCGAATCATGTTGACCGCCAGGCGCAGCGCATGGGCGAGTTGCAGGTAGAGCAGCGTCGTGAAGCTGCGCCAGACATCGGGGTGATCGCGCGCGATTTCGCGCAGCGTGTGGTCGGGGACGTGGAGCAGGAGCGCGTCTTCGCCGGCCAGCGCGGTGACAAGCCGCGGGCCGCCGCCGAATTGCGAAGGCTGCCCGAACACTTGTCCCGCAGATACGATGTCCATCAGGATGTCTTCTTCGGCGACGGTGCCGATCATCAGGTGGATGCTGCCGCGCAGCACCGCGTAAAGCCCGTCCAGCGCGTCGCCGGCGCCATAGACCCATTGGCCTTGCGCCACCTCCAGCATGCGCGACCGCGCCACCAAAGCGGCCTTCAAAGCAGGCGGCAGCGCGGCGAACCACGGGTTCTTCTCCAGGCTCATGGCGAAAGGAGGCATCGCGGGCATGCGAGAGAGTGTAACGAAAGTTACATTCTCGTCCAGCCATCTCGCTTATGACGCCGCCCACAACCGACAGGCCAGGAGCCAGACGATGAGCGCGCTCTCCATTACCCAACTCGAAGGCTGCGGCGCGCAGATCGCGGGCGTGAGGCTGGCGCAACTCAGCGACGGCGAGATGGATGCGATCCGCCAGGCCTATTTCGACCACGGCGTCATCTTCTTCCGCGATCAGACGCTGACGCCTGAGGAGCACATCGCATTCGCCCGGCGCTGGGGCGCGATCGACATCAACCGCTTCTTCACGCCCACGCCGGACCATCCGCAAATCGCCGAAGTGCGCAAGGAGAAAGAGCAGAAGACCAATATCGGCGGCGGCTGGCACACCGATCATTCCTACGATGAAATCCCGGCGATGGGCTCGATCCTCGTTGCGCGCACCTTGCCCCAAACCGGCGGCGACACGCTGTTCGCCGGCATGTACGCCGCCTATGACACGTTGTCCGACGACAAGAAGGCGCTGCTCGAAGGCTTGCGCGCCGTGCATTCCAACGCGCATGTCTTCGGCGCGGGCGGCACTTACGCCAACGCGGATAATGCCGGCGCCTTCGCCAATCCGGAAGGCGTGGGCGAGGCGATCCATCCCGTCGTCATCGCCCATCCGCAAAGCGGCAAGAAGGCACTCTACGTCAATCCCGGCTTCACCATCCGCTTCGAGTTCCATTCGCGCGAGGAAAGCCAGCCGCTGTTGCAGGAACTGTTCGCGCACGCCATGCAGAAGCGCTTCGTGCATCGCTTCCAGTGGCGTCCCGGCTCGGTCGCGTTCTGGGACAACCGCGCCACCTGGCACTTCGCGCTCAACGACTATCACGGCCAGCAAAGGCTGATGCACCGCATCACCGTCGCCGGCTCCCCCTTGGCTGGGGTGGCCTGATATACTTTTATTCCCCTGAGGCTTGACTCTCCGCTATTACTCCTTTAGAAATAGAACAAAGGAGGTATAATATGTCGGAAATGCCAGCAAATCAGCCAATGCCGCCAGTCCTGAAACGGGTGTCCACGCTGCTCGAACAGCAGATCGCCGAGAGCCACGCCTGGGTGCTGTCGCTGTTCAAATATGCCGGGAGCAAGGACCGCCCCTTGCCCACCGAATTGCAGCTTGTCGTCGTCAAGTCTGCCGTGCGGCTGATGCAGGCCAATGCCTCGGCAGCCTCCGCGCTGCAGCGCCTGCACGGCACGCAATCGCGCCACACGGTCGCGGTGGAGGGGGATACCCCCCAGGCAAAAAACGAAAAACAAATGGGAACTCGGGATGCGTGAATTCCCGCCGCCGCGGCGGCGCGGCGCTCCGCCCGGCAACCGCAACGCGTTCAGGACGGGCTTGCACACCCGCGCCATGCGCCGCTTGCGGCGCGTCATCCGTCTTCGATTGCAGGAAATGGATGTGGCGATGGCGCGGGCGCGCTGCCTGTCAGGCCGCCAGCCAGTGCGGTTCGCCGGCGCCCAAATCGAGGAAGGCAAATTCGCGCGCGGTGCCGGCGTGCAGGAGGCTTTCATGCGGCCCCGCCGGAACCACCAGATCGTCGCGCCATTCCAGGCAGGCCACGATAAGCGGCGTCGCGTCGTCGCCGCGCAGCGGGAACATGGTCAGCTCGCAGTTCTGGGAGAAACCGCGCGCATAGTGCAGCGGCGTGATCTGCCACAGCCCGCAAGGCGTTTGGGCGATCAGGCGTGCGCTTTCCACGGCGCCCTGCCGGTATTCGCCAGGCAGAAAATCCAGATAGTCGCAACCGGTGAGCTTGCGCTCGATGCGCGCTTCGATTGCGCTTCCAACAAGACGCAGAGGGAACGCGCCCGCGCCCGCCAAATTGGTTTGCATCAGCACGAGGTTGGGCAGGAACCGCGCCGCCGCTCTGGGTACCACGCAGCGGCGATGCGGTATTGCGCCGTCGCGCGGCAGCGCATGCCAGAATTGCTCGAATTCCTGGCTTGTTTTCGAACGTGTCGCCGCATCGCCGCCCATCACCGCAGGTTGCGCCGGCCACCCTTAACAATCGGTATTGCGCCGGCTCAGGGCTTTTGGAATTTGTAGATGAACTGGTCGGTGTGCCCGCGGATGGATTTGTCGAACACCGTGGCCGTGTGCGGATCGGCCGGGTTCTTCAGCACGTCGCTTTCGCCGGCGAAGGTGAAGCCCGCCGCCGCAAGTTCCTGCTTCACCGCCGCGGGGTCGATGCGATGCAGTGTGTTGGTCGTGGTGAGCCCGGTGCCGGGCGCCGCGACGTGATCGAGGATGACATAGACGCCGCCGGGCACGAGCGCGTCATAGATCGCCTTGTTGGATTTGAGCATGTCGACCGGGCCCATGAACGGGTCGTGGAAGTCGTGATAGTTCTGCCGAACCCACACGACATTCGCTTTCGTCGGTATCGCGAAATCCTGAACCGAGCGGTGCAGCAAGGTGACGTTCGGCCATTTCGCATCGACCGTGCCGTCGGGTGGCAGCGCCACTTTCTTTTTTGCCAGATAGGCGTCGAGCTGCGTCGGCATGTAGTCGTAGACGCGCCCCGCGGGTCCGACGACGTTGGAGAAAATGTGCGTGAAATAGGCCGGGTCGCCCGGAATGATATCGACGATGGTATCGCCGGGCTTCAATCCGAGGAAGGCGACGATCTCGGCGGGATGGCGCGCGGCATCGAGCGCCTTTTCATCGGCAGGACGGTTGGGATTGTCGACCGCGGCTTTCACATAGTCGGGAATGGATTGCGCCTGCGCGGCGAATGCGCCCACAAACGAAAACGCCAATGCCGCCAGAATGAGTTTTTGCATCACGGATCCCTCCCAATTCCTCGCGCGCCGGATGACGCACGCGGCAGTCTAGCGCGCGGCGCGGCGCCACGTCAGTCACAGTTTTGTAATCCCGCCGCTTACTGGCGGGAACGGAGCGGCGCGGTCATAGTTCACGGTTTGAGGGGCCAGGATGGCGCGCATATCAACGAGTTGCACAGCCGCCGCGATGGCCATTGCGGGTTGGGCATTTGTCGCACCTGCGCAGGCGCAAGTCGAAACCGTCACCGTCACCGCGATCCAGCCGCCGCCCGCCGTCGGCAGCGCCGCGTTCTCGACCGTCACGCTCGACAGCAGCCAACTCTCGCAGGACGACCGCCTGGACGACGCGCTGGAGCAAGTGCCCGGCGTTTCGCTGTTCCGCCGTTCCGGCAGCGAGAATGCCAACGCGACGACGCAAGGCGTGTCGCTGCGCGAGATCGCGCCGTCCGGAGCAGGGCGTGCGCTGGTGTTGCTCGACGGCGTGCCGATGAACGATCCCTTTGGCAATTGGGTGATCTGGGGCGCGTTGCCTTACGAGGACATCGGCGGTGCGCAGGTGGTGCGCGGCGCCGGTGCCGGACCCTATGGGTCGGGCGCACTCACCGGCACGATCTCGCTGTTCGAGCGCGACAACACCGACGGCGTCGCCATCGCCGATGCATCGGTGGAGAGCTTGGACACCGCGCGCCTCGGCGCGTCCGGCGGAATTGTCGATGGCGATTTCAGCCTGTTCGCCAGCGCCGCCGGCGAGCGCTCCAACGGATGGATTCCCGTGGCGCCGCCGCGCCGCGGCATGGCCGACAATCATCTGTGGCTCGATTCCGGCGAAGCCAGCCTGCGCGCCGAATACGATTTGCCCGGCAACATCACGGCGTCGGCGCGGTTTGAGACTTATGCCGATGCGCGCGGCGCCGGATTGCAAGGCGCGACATCGGACGCGCAAGGCGACATCGCGAGCCTCACGCTCGCCAAGCCCGCCAGCGCGCAAAGCTTCGGCTGGCGCTTGCAGGCCTGGGCGATCGACAGCTTCTTCACCAACATCTCCGTCTCGGTGCCGCCATTCCCGTTGCCGCGCACCGGCACGACGCCGGCGAACGATCAATATTCCATTCCCGCGCTCGGCTACGGCTTCAATGCCGCGGCCATCGGACGATCCGGAGATTTCCATTGGGAAGTGGGCGCCGACGGCCGCAACGATTCCGGCCAGAGTCACGAATTCTTCTCCTACAACGGCACCGACTACACCATGAGCCGCGTTTCCGGCGGCATGGAGACCGACGCCGACCTCTACGCCGAGGGTGCCTACGACACGGGCGATTGGCTCGCCACCGTGGGCATTCGCGGCGATTATTGGTCCACCGCGCAAGGCCATCTCGCCCAAGCGCTGCGCGTGCCCAGCACATTGGAGTTCTTCGACGATTATCCCGGCCGCGATGGCGTGCTGCCGACGGGGCGCGCCGGCTTGCGCCGCAATTTCTCCGGCGGCTGGCTCGCTGGCGATTACATCCGCGTCGCCGCTTATGAAGGTTTCCGCGTGCCCAGCTTGAACGAGCTCTATCGCCCGTTCCGCGTCGGCAACAATACGACCGACGCCAATCCGGCGCTCGAGCCGGAGAAACTCTATGGCGCGGAGATCGGCGTCGGCGGTACGAAAGGCGCGTTCAGCTGGGACGCGACCGGATTCTGGAACCAGCTCCACGACGCCGTCACCAACGTCACCATCGCCTCGGCGCCGACGGGCATTACCTTCATGCGCGAGAATGCCGGCGACATCGACGCGCTGGGTTTCGAAGGCGATGCGCATTACCGCGTCAGCGAGGCGCTGTCGGTGAACGCGGCAATCTCGCTGACCGATGCGCGCGTACACCAGAACCCTGCGAGCGTTCCGCCCGGCGTGCCCACGCTCACCGGCAATCGCCCGGCACAGGCGCCGACGACGACGATCACGTCTGGAGTGACATGGCTGCCGCTCGAAGCGCTGCGCCTCGATGCCGATCTGCATTGGGAAAGCGCGCGCTTCGAGGACGATCAGAACACCGTGAAGCTGGGCCCGGCCTTCGTGCTCGACACCCGCGCGACCTGGCGCTTTGCGGATGCGCTGTCGGCCTATATCGGCGTGAACAACGTCACCGACACGAACATCGCCACGGCAGAAGCCGCCGACGGCACCATCAGCTACGGCCAACCGCGCATGTACGAAATCGGCGTGACATACGCGCCTTAGCGCAGGCCCAAATCCCTGGCGATGATGCCGCGCAGGATTTCGCGGGTGCCGCCGCGCAGGCTGAACGACGGCGAGACCTGCAGCAGGTAGGCCAGCGTCTCGTTGAAGGTGCCGGGCAGGTTGGGGTCCATGTCGTCGCGCGCCAGGCCCTGAATGGCGCGGGGGATTTCCTGTTCGAGCCCGGTGCCGAGGTCTTTGACAATGGAGGCTTCGACCACCGGCGAGGCGCCGGCCTGCAACTGCCCCGCGATGGACAGCGACATCTGGCGCAATGTCCATAGCTCGCTCGCGAATCTTCCGATGAGGATTTTCTCCGCTTCGCTCGGACGCTCGCCGACCGCGCGGATGAATTCGACGAACAGCCGGAAGCTGGAGAGATAGCGCTCCGGCCCGCTGCGCTCGAAGGCCAGTTCCGCGCCGACTTGCCGCCAGCCGCCGCCTTCCTCGCCGATCAGCATGGCATCGGGCACGAAGACGTCGTCGAAGAACACTTCGTTGAAATGCGAATTGCCGACGAGATCCTTGATGCCGCGCACGGTGAGGCCGGGCGTTTTCATGTCCACGATCATCTGCGACAGGCCGGCGTGGCGCGCGGAGTCTTCGCCGGTGCGCACCAGCGCGATCATGTACTGCGAATTGTGCGCGTTGGAGGTCCAGATTTTCTGGCCGTTGATCAGCCAGCCGCCGTCGGTCTTGCGGGCGCGGGTGCGAACACTGGCCAGGTCGGAGCCGGAGCCCGGCTCGCTCATGCCGATGCAGAAATAAGTTTCGCCTCGCGCGATGCCGGGCAGGATCTTCTGGCGCTGTTCTTCGGTGCCGAAGCGCAGCAGCAGATTGCCGCTCTGCCGGTCGGCCACCCAATGCGCGCTCACCGGCGCGCCCGCCGCCAGCGTTTCCTCCAGCACGACATAGCGCTCGGCATAAGAGCGTTCATGGCCGCCATATTTCTTCGGCCACGTCATGCCGATCCAGCCGCGTGCGCCGAGCGCCCTGGAGAAATCCGGATTGAAGCCAGACCACGAGCGCGCGCGCTTGGCCGGCGCGGTATTGCCCATCCATTCGCGCAGGAAGGCGCGCACTTCGCCGCGAAGCTGTTCGGCTTGCGGCGGAAGATCGTAAGGCGCGAAGGAGAAGCTGGCCGGCATTGCGAAGCCTTGAAGACGGGCCTTGATGTGAGCATGCGCGGGCGCGCGCTTCAACCGCAGTTTGCCGCGGGCATTGGTCTGGCGACACGCGCGTTCTATGCTGGTGGCAGCGACTTTCGAGGAACGCACAATGGAAATGCTGAAGTTCGGCGATACAGGCATGACGGTGTCGAAGCTTTGTCTTGGCTGCATGACGTACGGTTCGCCCAAATGGCGCGATTGGGTGCTTGACGAAGCGGCAAGCAAGCCGTTCTTCAAACAGGCGACGGATGCCGGGATCAATTTCTACGACACCGCCGATGTCTACTCGCTTGGCGTGAGCGAAGAAGTCACCGGCCGCGCGATAAAGGAGTTCTGGCCCAAGCGCGAGCAAGTCGTGGTCGCCACCAAGGTGCACGGCCCGATGGGCAAGTCGCCGAACCAAGCGGGGCTGTCGCGCAAGCACATCATGCACGCCATCGACGCATCGCTGAAACGCCTTGGCATGGATTACGTCGATCTCTACCAGATCCACCGCTTCGACAAGACCACGCCCATCGAAGAAACCATCGAGGCGCTGCACGATGTGGTCAAAGCGGGCAAAGCGCTCTATGTCGGCGCTTCGTCGATGTATGCGTGGCAGTTCGCCCAATATCTCTCCACCGCCGGCGCGATGGGCAAGACGCGCTTCGTCTCGATGCAGAACCACTACAATCTGGTCTATCGCGAGGAAGAGCGCGAGATGATGCCGCTATGCCGCGCCGAAGGCATTGCCGTCATTCCGTGGAGCCCGCTGGCGCGCGGCTTTCTCGCCGGCAATCGCAAGCGCGCCGACAAGGGCTCCGACAATTCCGAGACGGCGCGCGCCAAGTCCGACGAGTTCGCGCACGCCATGTATTATCAGGACAGCGATTTCGACACGGTGGACCGCGTCACGCAGATCGCCAAGGCACGCGACGTTTCGAATGCGCAGGTGGCGCTCGCCTGGCTGATGCAGCAGCCCGGAGTCACCTCACCGATCGTCGGCGCGTCGAAGCCGGGGCACCTGGCCGATGCCATCGCCGCCGTTTCGCTGAAGCTGACCGACGATGAGTTGAAGGCGCTGGGCAAGCACTACCAGCCGCACCGCGTCCTCGGTCACACCTGAGGCGCGCAGGGGGACCTCAGCCCTTCGGTTCTTGTTCCGCAGCCGGCGGTTTGGGCGTCGGCGCCAGACGTATCGGCGCCGCCGGGGTTCCGGGGGAAGCCGGAATGTTCACGGAAGCGGTCTGGGGAATCGCTTGCGACTGGTCTTGCGGATTCTCCGACCATCCGCCGCCCAGCACTTGATAGAGACCGACATCGGCGTCGATCAGCGCGAGCTTGGACTGCACCAGCGCGTCCTCGGCGGTGAAGAGAGTCTGCTGTGCCTGCAGCAGCGTGGTGAGGTCGATGATGCCTTCGCGATATTGCAGTTCCGAGATGCGGAAGGCGTTGCTGGCCGCTTTCACTTCCGTTGCGAGGAATTTCTCCTGCAGATCGATATTCGAGACGTTGCTCAATCCCGTCTCCACGTCGGAGAAGGCGCTGACGATCGACTTGCGATAGGTCGCGACGAGTTCGCGCTGCTCCGCTTTGTTCAGGCGCAAATTGCCCTGCAGTTCGCCGCCGTCGAACACTGTCTGCAGCAGGCTGCCGCCGATGGTCCACGCGAAGCTCGAGCCGCTGAACAGTGAACCGACAGCGGTGCTGGCCAGGCCGCCGGAGCCGGTCAGGCTGATCTGCGGGAAGAACGCCGCCCGCGCCGCATCCACATTGGCATGGGCGCTGGCGAGATTGGCCTCGGCCTCGGCCACGTCGGGGCGACGTTCCAGCAATGCGGAGGGCAGGCCGGGCTGCACTTGCGGAATGACGACGCTATTGAGATTCTGCCCCGCGACGGCGAAGCCCTCAGGCGGACGGCCCTCGAGCACGGCGAGCGAGTACAATTGGGCCCGTTCCTGCTGGCGCAGCGCCGGAATCTGGGCTTGCACCTGCGCGACTTCAGCCTGCTGCTGCGACAAATCGAGTTGCGACGCCACGCCGTTCGTCACCTTAGCCTGCGTGACCGTCAGAATGCGGTTGGCGGCATCGACGTTCGACTGCGCGATGGCAATGCGCTCGCGCAGCGCCAGAACCGTCATATACGTCGTCGCCACGTTCGATGTGATCGTCAGCGCCACGTTCTGCTGGGCGAAGCGCGACGACTTCACCGCCTGCTCGGCCGCATGAAGCGTGTCGAGATTCTTGCCGAAGAGGTCGAGCTGGTAAGACGCATCCAGCGTCAGGCTGAACTCGTTGTTGCCGCCATGCGGGATGACGGTGCCGCCGGTGCCGGTACCCGTTCCGGTCGTGATCGGAAGGCTCCCGCTATGACCGCCACTTCGCGAGGCGTCGGCTCCCAGGCTGATCTGCGGATAGAGCGGTGCGCCGGCGATCTCCGCCTGCGCCTTTGCCTGCGAAATCTGCGCCAGCGCGACTTCGATATCGAAATTGTTCTTCTGGGCGGCGGTGATCAGCGTGTTCAGCTCATCGTTGCCGAAGCCCTGCCACCAGCCGGCGCTGGGCCAGACCTGCGCGTTGGCGACCACCGGGCCGATGAACTGCCCCGGCACGTCCTGCTTCTGCACGACTTGCGGCACCGGCGTGGAACATCCTGCAGCGGCGAGCGCGAGCGCGACGACGGAAGCCGACTGATGCCATTTCATGGGAAAACCACTCGCTCAAGAAGGCGCAAGGCCATGTTCCGTCCACTTAATAAGCGCAAAAGAGCCCAAAACAAGGCCTTTGCCGCAGGCGCGCGCCAAGCGGCGAAATAAGTGAGCGGCCGGACAGAGATTTCGGTTCGGGGTCCGAAAACCAGTCCGGCCGCTCGCGTGTCCGCGCCTTTGATGGAGCGCCGATACAGGCACGGTCACGAGGCGATGGGGCAAGCAACGGATCGGCTTCTTGTTCGGGCGAAAATCCGCCGAGGAAGCAATACCGATGGCTGCCCGAACCCTTGATTTGCCGCGCCAAGCTAAACCTCAAGAAAAAGCGGGCAACCGATAAGTTGTATCAATATGTCGCTGCGCCGCCCGGAGGTTTGACTTGCGAAGGAGAACTGACCCTCAAGACAAAAGCCACGCGGATGCTGCCGCGTGGCTTCGGTGTCAACGGCAAGAAGGAGGGGTTCAGGTGCCGTTGGCGGAACTTGTCGCGGGCCCGTGCACAACTCTGAAGTGCAGCAGCGCATGCGCCGCCAGATCGAAATCCGGGCTGATCTGCACCGCCTTGCGATAGTCGTCATAGGCGGCGCGGATATTGCCCATCGCTTCCTCGACGATGCCGCGGTCATAGAGCGCGAAGTCGAGCTTGTCGGTGTTCATGGCGATACCCTTGTTGATGTCGGTGAGGGCATCGGACCAGTTCTTCAACATGATTTCGGCCACGCCGCGATCGACATAACCTTCCGCGAGCGCGGAATCCATCCGCAGCCCATCTGTGCAGTCGGCCACGGCACCCTCAAAGTCGCCGGAATGGGTGCGCAGAATGCTGCGGTTGATCATCGTGGCGGCGATGTCGCGCGGGGCGATATCCGGATCTGCGATCGCCTCGCTGCAAACCGCGATACCCGCCTGCGCGTCAGTGCCGAATTCGGCGGCCTGATAACATGCGAGCGAAGGCCCGCGCCCATATACGATCACCGCCGCATGTGCCGGCAGACTCAAAGACACCAGACCTGCGCTGGCAATCGCGGCGGCAACAAATCCCCGAACGTTCATATGCTGCTCCTGTACTTGGTAAAGCGACGAGAAATGGTACACCTGCGGACTTGCGCGTCCATCGGCACAGACATCACGTCCGCTTGATTCACGTGGCCGTGATGGCGGCTTTCTCGGGCGCTTCTCGCCCTTTCGTGCGTTGCTGGCGGACGGCATCGCGCAACTTCTCGTGAGGAACGAATGATCTGGCCCTACATCGCTCCCATCCTGCTGCTGAGCGTCTCAAACGTCTTCATGACGTTCGCCTGGTACGGTCAGCTCAAATATCCGAATGCTTCGCTCTGGATACTGATCCCGGTGTGCTGGAGCATCGCGTTTTTCGAATATTGCTTCGCGGTGCCCGCGAACCATATCGGCCAGGCGGTCTATTCGCCGGCACAACTCAAGACCATGCAGGAAGTCATAACGCTCAGCGTGTTCGCGGTGTTCTCGACGACCTATCTGGGCGAGGCGTTGAAATGGAACCACGCGGTCGCGTTTGTGTTCCTTTGCGGCGCGGCCTATTTCGCGTTCAACAAATGGTAGGCGCTCCCGATTTTCCAATTGTCGCGAGATCTTGCGCCGAAGCGGCGTCCATTTTCGGCGGCGAGCGCTTTAATGTTGGGACCAGGGATTGTCGCTGAAGGTCTTCACGGAATGTAGCGGAACCTCGACCGAGGCGGTCCCGAGATAAACATACATCGTCATCGTGTTGTCGGAGGAATCCCATCGCATCTGCGGCGCGATTCCCCCGGGCTTGCGGAACGTGCTGCCGTCAAAATCATAGTGCCGCCCCGCGACGTCGCCCCAGGCTGTCGCAAGGCCTTGCGCGAGGCGCTGGCGCATTGCGGCGCGGTCGTCCCCCGTGACGCCGCCGACATTGGTCGCATCCGGGGCGCTGACGAAGACGCTTCCTTTTGGATCGACTTCCATCCGCGCGGCGATGAGCGTGTCGCCCGAATCGTAGGTGCCTTCCCAGCGGCCGACAGGCGGCGTCTTGCTCGAGCATCCTGCCAGCGCAAGCACCGCAACGCATGCAAGGATCAAACGGCGCATGTCCGTTCCCTCGAATCGGTCGCAGCAGAGTAAGGCGCGATGCGGGAGGCTGCCTAGTGTTCGCATGGCCGAAATGCGCGAGCGAAGCGCGTTCGCCCTTGCTTGCGCGGGAGCCGGTTGTTAGTTCAATGCCTTAATCGCCAGAGGCGGGAATCATGTCCAGCACAGCTTTGCCGAAGGGCTTTCTTGCGCAAGCGCTCGGCCGCATCCAGCCATCCCCCACCATCGCCGTTTCGCAGAAGGCACGCGATCTGAAGGCCGCCGGGCGCGACGTGATCGGGCTGGGCGCGGGCGAACCGGATTTCGACACGCCGGACAACATCAAGGACGCGGCTATCGCGGCCATCGAGCGCGGAGAGACCAAATACACCGCCGTCGAAGGCATCCCCGAATTGCGCAAGGCGATCGCCGCGAAGTTCAAGCGTGAGAATGGACTGGATTACACGCCGGCGCAGACCTTCGTGTCGCCGGGCGGCAAGATGATCATCTACAACGCAATGCTCGCCACGCTGAACCCCGGCGACGAGGTGATCTGCGTCGCGCCCTATTGGGTGAGCTACCCCGATATCGTGCTGCTGGGTGGCGGAACGCCGGTGGTCGTGGAAGCCAGGATCGAGGACGGCTTTCGTCTCACGCCGCAAGCGCTGGAACGCGCCATCACGCCAAAGACGAAATGGATCATCTTCAATCAGCCGAGCAACCCGACCGGCGCCTGCTACACGCGCGAGCAATTGAAGGCGCTGACTGACGTGCTGATGAAGCATCCGCAGGTGTGGATTCTTGCCGACGACATGTACGAGCATCTCGTTTATGGCGGCTTCACGTTCCACACCGTCGCGCAAATCGAGCCGCGACTCTATGAGCGCACGCTGACGATGAACGGCGTGTCGAAGGCGTATGCGATGACGGGCTGGCGCATCGGTTATTGCGCCGGGCCTGAGCCGCTGATCAAGGCGATGGCCAAGCTGCAGTCGCAATCGGTGTCGAGTGCGTCATCGGTTTCGCAATGGGCGAGCGTGGAAGCGCTGAACGGCACGCAGGATTTCATCGCGAAATTCCAGAAAGCGTTCGAGGAGCGGTGCGATCTCGTCGTCTCGATGCTCAACCAGGCGCATGGAATCGAATGCCCCAAACCGGAGGGCGCGTTCTACGTCTATCCCAGCGTGCGCAAGCTCATCGGAAAATCGGCGCCGAGCGGAAAGAAGATCCAGAGCGACGAAGATTTCGCGGGCGAGCTGCTCGAAGCAGAAGGCGTGGCTGTCGTGCACGGCGCGGCGTTCGGCCTGTCGCCGTTCTTCCGCATCTCCTACGCGACGTCGAACGCGATCCTTGAAGACGCCTGCCACCGCATCCAGCGTTTCTGCGGGAATTTGCGTTAGATTGTAATCGGCAAGCGCCCATAAGCGTGCAGCGCTAAAGCCGGATTGAGCACGATGGCATAATCTTGCGGGGATGCGCGCCGCCGCGTTCCTTGGCATCTCGACAAGCGCAATCGTGCAAGCCACGGCTGCGAAAGCCATGGATTTTTACCTTCAAGGCTATGCGGATTTTTGCGTCGTCGCGCCGGAGGGGCGGTCAGTCATTTCAGCCTTTTCGGCATTCTCGCGCAGGCCCTGCGCGGCGACACCTCGGTCGAACCCGTAGCGCCCGCCGTTTCCACCACCCAGTTCCAGTCGGCCTATGTGCTGGTCTCGTAGGACATCGCAAACCCAGCTCCAGCTTGGCGCGGCTTTTTCTCTGACCGTTGCCGGCTTCATCCGCTGATGCGATGGCGTTCAGGGTATAGAGTCGTCCCAGCTTTGGAGGCGACACTCATGAATCAACATTCTGCGGCATTGCTTTCGATGGGCGTCAGCCTGGTTGC
>DASXFK010000132.1:0-4620 GCA_036489635.1 Rhizomicrobium sp.
GAAAGGCGGTGTTTTTGTCCATTTGCTTTCCAGTTGTCATGGCCCGGCTTGACCGGGCCACCCAGTAAGCGCGTGTCAACGCGCGCGGAGGAATTCTACGCCCATCTGGGTGGCCCGCACTCCGGCGGGCCATGACATCTGGGGTTTAACTGAGAACACTTTAGCCGCGCCCGACAGGCCTCTCAAGCACAAGCGCGGACCAGGCGTTTTCGCGGCGGATGGCGCGCAACACAAGGCCGTGAGGCCGGTAGAAGCACAGCACCAGATTCTCCTGCCAGCGCAGCAGGCCGGATAGCACCAGCGATCCGCCCGGCGCGAGCGCGCGGGCAATGGAGGGCGCGAGGCGCGTTAGCGGTTCAGCGAGGATGTTGGCGACGATGAGATCGTAAGGCGCGTGTCGGGCAAGCGCGGGCGAGGCGAGGCCATCGGCGACGCTAGCCGAGATAAGCGACGACACATCGTTGGCCCGCGCATTTTCGCGCGTGACTTCCACAGCGACGGGATCGATGTCGGAGGCGATGACGCGCCGCTTCCACAATTTCGCCGCGCCGATGGCGAGCAGCCCGGTGCCGCATCCCAGATCGAGCACATTGCGATAAGCGCGCCGCTTGGCGAGATCGGATAGCGCGCCGAGACACAGCGCCGTCGTCTCGTGATGGCCGGTGCCGAAGGCGAGCCCCGCCTCGATGCGGATGGGCAGCACGCCTTTGGGCACCTCGCCCGCATCGTGCGCGCCATAAACGAAGAAGCGCCCGGCGCGCACCGGCGGCAGGCCTTCCTGCGAAAGCTTGATCCAGTCCACATCCGGCAGCAGCGCCACATGCACCTCGCTGCCCGCGAGCTTCGACAGCAACACGCCATCGGGCATGTCGGTATAGAGCGCCTCGACATCCGCGCGATCCGATAGCGGCGTTTCGGCGATCAACACCGCCTGCGGCCCCGTCAACTCGAACGCGGCTGCGACATCGCCGGCTCGCGTCTTCGCAAGCGACACGGTGGCTTTCCAGAGAGGTGGCGTCATGGCGCCAGCGCTTACGCCAGCGCCGCGACATCCTCAAGTGTTCCCGGGCTCAAGCCATCTCGGGCTCAAGCCATCGCGGGTACGGCCTTGTCACGCGCCATCATCAATCCGCCCAGTATGATGGCGACCAGGATCAGCGCCGCCACATCTCCGTAGAGATGGCCCATGTTGTTCATGCCATTGGCCATGCCGAACGCCTGGCTCGCCATGATCAGGCCATGTACGAGGCTCGACACGACGACGAACCAGATAAGGCTGCGGTTCGCATCGGGAGCGCGTGCGGCGAGGATCATGAACACGCCGAGCGTCGCGTAAACGCCAACGATCATCATGTAATAGTCGTTGGAATACGGCGCACCAGCATGCCACGCCCAGCCCGAGGGCCAGACGATGGCCATGGGATAGATCAGCAGAAAGGCGAGGCCGAAAACGACGAGTGCGATTTTGAGCAAGCGATCGGGCATGTCTGAACTCCGTTGCTGGTCATCACAAGGGAAGAACAAGTCGCGGACGCCGACGGCTGATGATATGCCACAAAGGCGGACGCGCTTGTAGGACGCAGTCCGGCAGGGATTTTGCTGAATCTCCCACATGGCTGACCCAAATCCGCACACACCGCCCCGCCGCGTCCTGATGCTGGCCCACGCCTATCAGGCGCCATATCGCGTTATGCGCTGCGCCGCGGCGCTGGGCGCGCGCGTTTACGTTTTCGCCGGGCCGGGCGCGAAGGCGCTGTCACTGTCCCGATATTGCGCAGGTTTGCGCGATTTCTCATTCGACCCGCCGCCGCTGCCCGAGGCGGCCATCTCGCGCATCGAAGCATTCGCCGAAACTTACGGCATCGACATGATCCTCCCCGCCGATGCGATCGCCACGCGCTTTCTCGCCGGCATCCGCGACCGCTTGAGCACGCCGGTGTTTCCAATTCCCGATCTCGACACCTTCGACACACTGGCGACGAAGGACCGCTTCATGGCGTTCTGCCGCGAACACGGCGTACGCCATCCCGAAGGTCACATGTTCGCCAACCGCGCGGCGTTGCTCGCCGCGGTGGAGAACGACGCGATTCGCTTGCCGGCCATCCTCAAGCCCATCGACCGCTGGGGCAGCGTGGGCGTGGTGAAGATCGACGCAGGTAACGCGCGCGATACGATCGCCTCGCTCGATTATGCGCCGGTGCTGGCGCAGGATTTCATCGACGGCGTCGACCGCTCCATCAGCGTGTTCTGCATGAACGGCGCGGTGCAGAAGCAGGTCACCTATTGCTATCCCGACGGCGCATTCACCTTCGCCAGCGAGCCGGAGCTGGCGCGCATCGTCCGCGGTATCGCGCGCGACCTGAAGCTGGACGGCGTGTTCAATTTCGACGCGCGCATCGAGGCCGACGGCACGGTGTGGCTGCTGGAATGCAACCCGCGCTTCTTCTTCACGATGGATGCAGCGATGATCGCCGGCGCCAACTTCGCCCGTATCGAAACCGCGCCGGAAACGGGCGTGATCACCGTGCCCGACGGCGCGCTGCGCCAGCCACAAGCGCTGCTGCGCCACCTCGCCAGGTTTGGCATCCCCTGCTGGCGCGACCTGCGCATGCTCGCGCACTGGCTCAAGGATCCGAAGTTCTTCGCGTTCCAAATCCTCGGCCGGCGTTCGGGCGACAGATGGATCGCATCCGCCCTGGCTCCGCAGCGCTAAGCTGCCGTGATCGCAGCGCGTGGCTCGCGCGCGAGTGGTCCGCGCTCTGGCGGGCCATGACAATTGGGGAGCGGCGAAACTCCTACGCACGCGCTACAAAATTATCGATCACGCGCTTCTCGCCCGCCTTGTCGAAATCCACGGTGAGTTTGTTGCCTTCCACGCCGGTTACACGACCGTAGCCGAATTTTTGGTGGAAGATGCGGTCGCCGCGGGCGTATTGTGAACTCTCCGGGTCGCTGGTTTGCACGGTGTAGGCTTGCGCTTCGATCAGCGGCGGGCGCGTGCGTGCTGCCCCTTGCGCGGCGCGGTTGGCTTGGGCGCGTTTCCAGCCGGGTGAATCATAAGTGCTGCCGAAATTCGCGGCCTGTGCGTTGTCGCGGAAGCCGACATAGCCGCCATAGAACCCTTCATCCACCACCGTATCGACATGCTCTTCCGGCAGTTCGGTGATGAAGCGCGACGGCAGCGAGCTTTGCCAGTTGCCATGCACGCGCCGGTTCGCCGCGAAGAACACGCGCGCCCGTTTCTTCGCGCGCGTGAGGCCGACATAGGCGAGGCGGCGTTCTTCCTCCAGCCCCGCGAGGCCGTTTTCATCCATCGTGCGCTGGCTGGGGAACAGGCCTTCCTCCCAGCCGGGCAGGAACACGGTGTCGAACTCCAAACCTTTCGCGGCGTGAAGCGTCATCAGATTGATGCGGTCTCCGTTGTCGTTCTGCTCCAGCTCCATCACCAGCGAGACGTGCTCGAGGAACGCGGAGAGCGATTCATATTGCTCCATCGAGCGCACGAGTTCTTTCAGGTTGTCCAGCCGCCCCGGCGCCTCGGCGGATTTGTCGTTCTTCAGCATGTCGGTGTAGCCGGATTCATCCAGCACCATCTCCGCAAGCTCAGTGTGCGGCAGCGTTTTGGCGACCTGACTCCAGCGCGCGAAGTCGAGTGCCAACGCGCCCAGCGCTTTGCGCGCCTTGGGCGGCAGCTCATCCGTCGTCGCGATCTCGCCCGCCGACGCCAGCAACGGCAGATGCTTGGCCCGCGCGAACGCATGCAGCGATTGCACGCTGGCATCGCCTATGCCGCGCTTGGGCTTGTTGACGATGCGCTCGAAAGCGAGGTCGTCGTCGCCTTGCGCGATCAGGCGCAGATACGCCATCGCATCGCGGATTTCGGCGCGCTCATAGAAGCGCGGGCCGCCGATCACCTTATAAGGCAGGCCGAGCGAGAGGAAGCGATCCTCGAACTCGCGCATCTGAAACGAGGCGCGCACCAGAATGGCCATCTGCGAAAAGGCATCGCCTTTGGAATGCAAATTCTCCGCATCGGACGCGACGGCGCGGGCTTCTTCCTCCGCATCCCACACGCCCTGCACTTTGATCTTCTCGCCTTGCTCGCCCTCGGTCCACAGCGTCTTGCCGAGGCGGCCTTTGTTGGCGTTGATCAAGCCGGATGCGGCGCCGAGAATAGCTGGTGTCGAGCGGTAATTGCGTTCCAGGCGCACAACCTTTGCGCCGGGGAAGTCGCGTTCGAAGCGCAGGATGTTTTCGATCTCCGCGCCGCGCCAGCCGTAGATCGATTGATCGTCGTCGCCCACCACACAGACATTTCCGGTGCTGCCCGCCAGCAGCTTGAGCCACAGATATTGGACGGTGTTGGTGTCCTGATACTCATCCACCAGCATGAATTTGAAACGGTCGCGATATTCCTGAAGGATGTCGGCATGCGCGCGCAGGATGCTGAGCACCTCCAGCAGCAGATCGCCGAAGTCCACCGCGTTCAGCGCCTTCAGCCGATCCTGATATTGGCGATAGAGCGCGCGCCCTTTGCCGAACGCGAAACCATGCGCCTCGCCATCGGGCACATCTTCGGGACGCAATCCGCGGTTCTTCCAGCCGTCGATGAAACTGGCG
>DASXFK010000158.1:0-11108 GCA_036489635.1 Rhizomicrobium sp.
CAACAACCGGCTCGACATCTGCGCCCATCATGCGGCGCGCGGTGCGATCCCACAGGTTCATGTAATCTTCGAAAGTCTTCTTCGCGAGCTTCTTGTCCGGGTTCACCCACGACACCACGAACACGGTGTAACCTTCGCCCACCGCCCAGCGGATGAAGGAATTTTCCGGCTTCAGATCGAGGATGTAGAACTTGTTGATCCACGGCGGGAAGATCAGCAGCGGCTTCTCATAAACGTCCTTGGTGGTCGGATTGAATTGCAGGAGCTCGATCAGCTCGTTGCGGAATACAACCTTGCCGGGCGCGGTGGCGATGTTCTCACCGATGGTGAAGGCGTCAGCGGATTGGCGAATGGCGAGTTGGCCGTCGCCGCGCTCTAGATCCTCCAGAAGATTGCCCAGCCCCTTCACCAGATTCTCGCCATTGCTCTGCAGCGTCGTGCGCAGCACTTCAGGGTTGGTGAAGACGAAATTGGTCGGCGCGATCGCATCGGCGAACTGCTTTGTATAGAACGCGATGCGTTTTTGCGTTTTCGGGTCGAGCTTGCCGTCCACTTTCGCGACGGTGTCCTGCATCCAGTTCGCGGTCAGCAAATAGCTCTGCTTGATGAAGTCGAAGACCTGGTTTTCCTGCCAGTCCCTGTCCTTGAAGCGCTTGTCGCCGGATGCCGGCGCAACAACCGGCTCGACATCTGCGCCCATCATGCGGCGCGCGGTGCGATCCCACAGGTTCATGTAATCGCGCCAGAGTTGGAACTGCGCTTCCATCACCACGCCCGGATCGGCGACCATGCCGCGCAGCAGCTCCATGAAGGTGCCGCTGAGATTCAGGGGATCGCGCGGCTCGTTGCCGGACTTCGCGGACTGGCGGCGCGCGAAATCGCGCAGCAATTGTTGGGACTGAGCGCCGACCTTGACCATATTGCGTGCGAATGCGCCCGGATCGCCGATTTTGTAGGCGTCTGCCGTGTTCGCGTCGGATTTGGCCTCTTTCTCGGACATTTCGCACCTGCAATGAGCTTTCCGTTGATTACGTGGGGGGCGAGGGAACTGCAAGGCATGATGTGGCCGGCCCTTGGCGCAAAAATCGTTGATTTTCCCGGTGGTTTCGCTTGGAAGCCCCTGGTCGGGCTTGTATATGGGGCGCCAGGCTGGAGCGCGTGTCTGCGCGGCGCACCGCTTATGGAGGCGTGGAATGGCGTTCGAATTCTCGGGCATGACGAAATATCTCGCGCGCGCATCCGCGATCGCCGTCATCGGCTTTGGCGCGGGCGCGTGTTCCGTCATCCCGGACTGGATGGGCGGCAACGCGACGTCCGCCTCCACTCCTGACGATCAGGCCGATCAGCAAGCCACGCAGAATGCGCCGGCACCGGACCTTTCGGCCGTGCCCGACAAACCCGGAGCGCCTTCCACGCCGGACCAGCAGGATGCGCTCGCCAACTCGTTGGGCGCGGATCGTGCGCAGAACCAGTACAGCTCCGACGCCCTTCGTGGTGGTACGGAAGCAGCTGCCCCGCCTCCGGGCGCGCCGCCGCCGACCAACGAGGTTGCTAGCGCGACGACGCCTTCGCAGCCCGCGCCGACCGCTGCGGCGCCCTCGGCTGATTCGGGATCGATCGATTCGGCTGCGGCAGCCAATGCGACACCCGCCGCGCCAGCGCCGGTTCCACCTGCGACGCAGACGGCCGATAATAGCGCTCCGCCGAGCACCGAAGCAGCCCCGCCGCCAAGCGCAGCGCAGACAGCTCCGCCGCCGGCCGTGGCGCCTTCGTCCGGCGGCGCCGCCGTTCCGGCCGGATCTTATGGAACCTATGGTGTGTCGGCCTCGATGGTGTCGCCGTCGGATGCGGCACTCGGCTTCAAGCCTTCGGAGGCGCCGCCGCTCAGCGCATCCGTGGGGCAGTTCGTGCCGCAGCCGATCATAGCGCGCTACCAGCAGACGGCGCAGATGAGCCGGTCGGCCTACAGCGTGTCGGGGCCGTCAGCCTACAGCGCCGCGCCCGTCAGCAACAGGGCGAAGGGCGGCGCCGTTCTCGCCAGCGTCGATTCTCCCCAAGCGCCACCCATGACAACTTACATGGGCGGCGGCGCACCGTCGGCGGTGGTCGCCTTCAGCGGCAATCGCACGATCCTCAGCGCCGAGGCGAAGGCCCAGGTGCGCGCAGCGGCAGCCGCCTTTCTGCAGGGCGGCGGCCAGGGCTTTGTGCGCGTGGTTGGTCATGCCACAAGCGCCGGCAGCCTGTCGTCGGAGCGGCGCATGGTGCTGAATTTCGAACACTCACAGGCGCGCGCGACGGCTGTTGCGCGAGAGCTGATCAAGGACGGCGTCCCCGCCAACAAAGTGCTGGTTCAGACCTCGGGCGGCGCGGATTCCGGCGCCAGCGCCGAAATCTTCCTGCAGAGTTGAGCGCGCAGGCCAAGCCTTCTAATAGCGAAGGCATGACGAAACCTCTTCGCATCGCGATCGCGGGCCTCGGCACCGTCGGCGGCGGCGTCGCCCGCGTTCTGCAACTGCGCGGTCCTGACCTTGCGGCGCGCGCGGGGCGCCCGCTCGATCTCGTCGCGGTGTCGGCGCGCGATCGCAAGAAACGGCGCGCCGCGGATGTTTCTCGCGCGCTTTGGCACGACGATCCGACGGCCCTGGTCGAGAGCAGCGTCGATGTCATCGTGGAACTGATCGGCGGCGAAAACGGCGCGGCACACACGCTCGTCACCAAGGCGCTGAAGGCCGGCAAACATGTTGTCACCGCGAACAAGGCGCTTCTAGCGCATCACGGCGCAGAGCTGGCGGCGCTGGCGGAAGATCACAATGTCGCACTCAAATTCGAGGCTGCCGCCGCCGGCGGCATCCCCATCGTCAAGGCGCTGAGCGAAAGCCTGATCGCGCACGGCATCAACGCAGTGCGCGGAATCTTGAACGGCACCTGCAACTATATCCTGACCAAGATGGAAGCGACCGGGCGTCCGTTCGCCGATGTGCTCGCCGAAGCGCAGCATCTGGGATATGCGGAAGCCGATCCGACGCTCGACATCGGCGGCGGCGACACAGCGCACAAGCTGGCGCTGCTGGCGAGCCTGGCTTTCGGCGTGAAGCCGGATCTGGCGAAGATCACCGTCGAAGGCATTGCATCGATCACGCCGGAAGACATTCGCTATGCAGGCGAGTTCGGCTACCGCATCAAGCTGCTGGGCGTGGCCAAACAGACACCGCTCGGCATCGACCAGCGTGTCGAACCGGCGATGGTGAAGCTGGGAACGCAGCTCGCCGACGTCGAGGGTGCATTCAACGCAGTGGTTGCGCATGCGGGCGAAGCCGGGCCGTTTTTCTTCGAAGGACGCGGCGCCGGCGAAGCGCCCACGGCCTCCGCCGTCATTGCCGACATCATGGACATCGCGCGCGGCTCGTTCGGCCCCGCCTTTGGGCGTCCGACGGTCACACTGAACGCGCTGGAGGCTGCGCCGCCGGATAGGCGCCTGTCGGCGTTCTATCTGCGCTTCGAGGTGATCGATGCGCCGGGCGTGCTGGCCGGCATCGCGCACCGGCTGGCGGAACACGAAGTGTCCATCGAAAGCATGCTGCAGCGCGGGCGCAGCCCCGGCGAGCCGGTGTCGATCGTGATGATCACCCACGAATGCTCACAAGGAGCGGTTTGCCGCGCCTTGAAGGCGATTGCCGCCTCGGACAAGGTGCTGGGCAAGCCCTGTATGATTCCGATGGAAGCCGGCTGATCTAATAAAAGCGATAGGGGTTTAAGACATGTCTTCAGCAGCGCTGGATCGCGTATTCGCCATCGAAGCCGTTCGCGTGACCGAGGCCGCGGCGATTGCCTGTGCCCGCCAGATCGGGCGCGGCGACGAGCATGCCGCCGATCAGGCCGCGGTGGAAGCCATGCGCAAGGCGTTCAATCAGCTTCCCATCGACGGCACGGTGGTGATCGGCGAAGGCGAGCGCGACGAGGCGCCAATGCTGTTCATCGGCGAAAAGGTCGGCGCCGGCGGCGTGGCCGTGGACATCGCGCTCGATCCGCTGGAAGGCACGACGCTGACGGCCAAGGCGCTGCCGAACGCATTGGCGGTCATGGCGATCGCGGAACCGGGCACGCTGCTCAACGCGCCCGACACTTATATGGACAAGATTGCGATTGGCGGCGGCTACAAGGATGGCGTGATCGACCTAGACGCATCGCCTGCCGACAACATCCATTCGCTGGCGAAGGCCAAAGGCGTTCCCGCACACGAGATCACCGCGCTTATTCTGGATCGCCCGCGCCATTCCGCGATCATCGAGGCGGTGCGCAAGACGGGCGCCGCGGTGCAGCTCATCACCGACGGCGACGTCGCTGGCGTGATCGCGACCAGCGATCCTGCCACCGGCATCGACATCTATATAGGGCAGGGCGGTGCGCCGGAGGGGGTGCTGGCGGCGGCGGCGCTGCGCTGCATCGGCGGCCAAATCCAGACGCGTCTTGTGTTCCGCAACGACGATGAGCGCGCCCGTGCCGCGAAGTGGGGCGTCAAGGATCTGAAGAAGAAATATACGCTGATGGACTTGGCGTCGGGCGACGTGATCTTCGCCGCCACGGGCGTGACCAACGGTTCGATGCTCTCCGGCGTTCACATGGACCGCGAGCACATCACCACGGAAAGCATCGTGATGCGCTCGGCCACCGGCACGGTGCGCTGGGTGAAGACGCGCCACAAGCGCAAACATGGCGGCTGAGGCCCTCCGCGCGCCGGCAGCGGCGTTCTGCGTCGCCCGTTCCTTTTCCGGAAAGCGCTGGACGTTGCGCGAATGCACCGATGATGATGCGCGAGCGCTGGAGCGTGCGGGCAATCTCTCGCCGTTTCTCGCGCGCCTGCTGGCGGGGCGGGGCATTCGCGCGGACGGCCTGCCCGATATCCTCAATCCCACGCTGAAGCAGCTTCTGCCCGATCCGTCGATGTTGAAGGATATGGACAAGGCCGTCGCTCGGGCCCACGAGGCCATCGAGCGTGGTGAGAAGATCGCGGTGTTCGGCGATTACGACGTGGATGGTTCTTGTTCGTCCGCGCTGATGAGCGAATTCTTCACGGCCATTGGCCATCCCCCTCGCATCTACATTCCCGACCGCATGACGGAAGGCTACGGCCCCAACGCGCCGGCTTTCCTCAGGCTGAAAGAGGAGGGCGCGAGCCTTCTCTTCACCGTCGATTGCGGTGCGGTTGCAAGCGGACCGCTGAGTGCCGCGCGCGATGCGGGCCTGGATGCGATCGTGCTCGATCATCATGGTGTCGATGTGGCGCCGCCGGCGTTCGCGCAAGTCAATCCGAACCAGCCCGGCGATACATCCGGTCTTGGCCATGTCTGTGCGACGGGCATCGTGTTCCTGTTTCTCGTCGCGCTCAACCGATCGCTGCGCGACCGCGGCTGGTACGAGACGCACGGAATCGCGGAACCCGAACTGCGCGACTATCTCGACCTCGTCGCGCTGGCGACGATCTGCGATGTGGTTCCGCTTGTCGGCGTCAATCGCGCCTTCGTGCGCAGCGGGCTTGCGAAACTGTCCGCGATGAGCCGCCCCGGCATCAAGGCGTTGGCGGAGATTGCGAACGTCGCGGCGCCGTGCACGACGTATCACCTAGGCTTTGCGTTCGGACCGCGCATCAATGCCGGCGGGCGCGTCGGCAAGTGCAGCCTCGGCGTGGAATTGCTGACGGCTAAGGAGCCATCCCAGGCCACGGAGCTGGCGAGCCTGCTCGATCTGCACAATCGCGAGCGGCAGGCGCTAGAGAAGATGATCCTCGAAGAAGCGATGGCGCTCGCAGCCACGCAATCCAACGCGCCGGTGGTCTTCGTGCATGGCGACGGCTGGCATCACGGCGTCGTCGGCATCGTCGCGGGGCGCCTGAAGGAGCGCTTCAACAAGCCGGCGCTGGTGGCAGGATTCGAAGGCGGCATGGGTCGCGGATCGGCACGCTCCATTCCCGGTGTCGACATCGGCGCGATCATGCGCGCAGCCCATGAGATGGGATTGCTCGACAGCGGCGGCGGCCATGCAATGGCGGCAGGCTTTTCGCTCACAGTCGCAAAGCTGGATGCCTTCCGCGAATTCCTCCACGCGCGCGACATCGCAGCACCGCTCGATGCGGCCATCGAACTTTCCCTGGATGTGGCGATCTCGCCGGCGGGCGCGACCCCCGAGCTTGTCGAACACATCGAGCGCATGGGTCCGTTCGGCGCGGGAAATGCGGAGCCGCTGGTGCTCATTCCCGACGCGCGCGTGGTGTTCGCCGACGTCGTGGGCAAGGATCACGTTCGCTTGCGGCTGGCGGGTGGCGACGGCACGCGGCTGGATGCCATCGCATTCCGCGCCGGCGGCCAGCCGCTCGGTCAGGGACTGCTGGCAGCGCGCGGGCGGCAAATCCATGCCGTGGGCCGGCTCAAAAAGGACGAATGGAACGGGCGCCTGCGCGTCCAGCTTCAGCTCGAGGACGCCGCCCCGGCCGCCGGCTGAGACCGGCTTGCAATGGACGCTTTGCGCCTCTATAGCCGCCCGTTCCAGGCGCCCTTCGTCTATCGGTTAGGACTCAGGATTTTCATTCCTGCAAGAGGGGTTCGACTCCCCTAGGGCGCACCAAAATCAAATTTTCCCCTTTGATTTTGCTAGAAAAATTGGCGCGATTTCCCGCGTCAGCGTCAGGCCAGCGCGCTCTCCAGCGTTGCAAAGTACCACACCCACATCGCCAATATGACCAACAAGGCGACGGATTGAACCCAGCGGTTGCCGGTAATAGTGGCGGCCACACTAGCCGCCAGCGTCGGCCAACTCGCTTCGTTCGAAGCGATCCAATTCTGACTGGAAGAACCGTAGAGAAATACAGTGGCAATCGTTAACGCGACTTCCACCGCGAACAGGCCAGCATATTTGCGGCCTTCCTCTTGATGATATTTCTGAAGATCGACCGTACCTTCCTGCGGTATTGGAGCGCTGACCAATCGCGCCAGAAGATAAAGCAGGCAAGCCACGGCGAACAACACGAGCACGGTCAACATCGGCCAGTTAGCTTCAGCCCGCAAATCCCATAGGCTCAGCCACCAGGCGACGATTGCCAGCAGGACGTTCAGCATCCAGCCCGCATTCAGCCAAGAGAAACGGAGCCGCTTGCCCGCACGGACCATGTCACCAACGGTGGCGAGGATTTGTGCAACGCCGAGCGCGTAGACAAACGAATAGAGCGTCATCACGAAGTCGAATGCGCGCATGGCGTTCCCCTCGGATTTACCATTCGTCGGCATTCCGCGTACGTCAAGCGCCGCGTGGATCGCTTCTTCGCGAGTGCGGTATGGGTGGGACAATCGCATAGAAAGCATTGGAACCCATTGGGAGATCCAATTGTCCCACTCTTGGCTCACCTGTTGATTTCCCAAAAGTGCGTCACTCCCCTAGGGCGCACCATGTTTGTCGATATGCCGCGCAGCCGGGTCGGATCGAAGTGCGATGAAAACTGTTATCGTCCATGAGCGAGGCAAGTGCGTTCGCAATTATGACTGACAGTTCATCCACCCTTCCCGATCCGCCGGGCGTCAAGCGCCGGGATTTCCTCTACATTGCGACCGGTGCGTTCGCCGCGGTCGGGGGAATCTTCGCGGTCTGGCCCTTCATCGATCAGATGGAACCGAGCGCGGGCGTTCTGTCCGCGGGTATTCCGATTTCCATCGATATCTCGCATATCCAGCCGGGGCAGCAGATCGTGGTCGTGTGGCGCTCGCACCCGATCTTCATCGTCCATCGCACGCCCGCCATCCTGGAGGAATTGAAATCAGCGGCGCTGCTCAGGCGGTTGCGCGATCCGCAATCGCAGGAACATCAGCAGCCTCCCTACGCGCAAAACTGGTCGCGTTCGGTGAAGCCGGAATATCTGGTGGCGGTGGGCATCTGCACCCATCTGGGGTGCATCCCGACATTCACCCCCAAGCCCGGCGCGCTCGGTCCCGATTGGCCGGGCGGCTATCTGTGCCATTGTCACGGCTCGCGCTACGATCTCGCGGCACGCGTTTTCAAGGGCGTTCCGGCGCCGTTGAACCTTCCGATCCCGCCCTACAGCTTTCCCAACGATACCACGGTCATGATCGGGCAGAATCCCAAGGGCGAAACCTTCGCTTTGTCCTCCGTCGAGCAAATCTGATTCACCGAAACGTGACGATCGACCGCCCGCGAAAGCGGCGCTGCTCGTGTTACTCATACGCGGGGGATCGCATGCGCATTATCGGTATCGGGCAGGTCGTTTTCGCGCTCGCGCTCATCGGGCTGGGCATTCTGGGATTGCGTTACGACGATTTCGCGATGAGCTGGCAGCCGGTGCCGCCGGGCATTCCTTTCCACAATGCGCTCGCCTATGCGTCCGCCGCGCTGTTGCTGCTGACGGGCATCGGCCTGTTCTTCGCGCGCACGGCGCCGCTTTCGGCGCTGCTGGAAACGATCAATTTGTTCGCGTGGATACTGCTACTGCGCGCGGATGGCATCATCGCGCACCCGTTGAGCGGCGGGCGCTGGCTTGGTGTCGGCGAGAATCTCGTGCTGGCGGCGGGCGCGTGGACGTTGTGGATTCTATGCGCGCGCATCGACGGCAAATCGCTTCTGCGTTTTGCCACGGGGGACAGGGCGGCGACGATCGCGCGCATCCTGTTCGGCATCGCGCTGCCGCTGATCGGCCAGTCGCACATAGTTTTCTGCACTCAGACCGCTGCGCTGATCCCCGGCTGGATTCCGGCGCACACCTTCTTCGCGTACTTTACCGGGGTGGCGGACATTGTCGCGGGCATCGCAGTGATCCTCATGATCCTTCCGCGCCTTGCGGCAATGCTTGCGGCCGTGATGATGAGTCTCTTTACAATCCTGATCTGGATTCCTGCCGTGATTTCCGCGCCTACGGACCGGCTGTCGTGGACGGCGCTGATGGCTTCCACGGCGATTTCCGGCGGTGCGTGGATTGTCGCCGATTCCTTGCGCGACAAAGGCTGGATTTCGTGGCCGCGCCACGCCTGAACGAGCCACTTCCCTCAATCACCACTTCATGCAAGATTCTTTCGCGAGCGGCCGCGAGGGTTGGCCGGCAAAGGGAGGATTTCATGAACCGCGTTCTGTATTTCGGGGCCATTGCGGCAGGAGCGTTGGCGCTGCCTTTCGCGGCGTTCGCATCGCACGGCAAGGTTGGCCTGTGGGACGTCACGACCACCATGAACATGGGCGGTGGCGCCGCACAGATGCCGGACCTTTCGAAATTGCCCCCGGAACAGCGGGCCATGGTGGAAGCGCAAATGAAGAAAAGCGGTCTGTCCATGAACGGCAACACGATCTCCACGCAGCACTGCATGACCGCTGCCGAAGTCGCGCAAGACAAGCCGCCGACCATGGGGCACATGAAAGACTGCACCGTCCAGAACATGAAGTTCGCGGGCGGAACCATGACAGCCGACTCCGTGTGCTCCTCGCCGGAAATGAGCGGCAAAGGCCACATTTCCGTGAGCTACAACGGAGCCACGAGTTATAGCGGCAGCATGACGTTCAAGGGAACGGCCCAGGGTCACCCCATCGATATGAACAACACCTTCTCAGGCCATTGGGTCTCGGCGGATTGCGGTGGCGTCACCCGCTGACATCCTGACGGATACGCGCGCGGCAGAGTTGACGGCGATGCTGCGCGCGTCCCGCCGCGCCGTCGTGTTCACCGGCGCCGGCATTTCCACCGAAAGCGGCATTCCGGATTTCCGCTCGCCCGGCGGCATCTGGACCAAGATGGCGCCGATCGACTTTCAGGATTTCATGGCGTCACCTGCGATGCGCAAGGAAGCGTGGCGGCGGCGCTTCGCGATGGATGAGACGTTCGAGAGTGTGAAGCCGAACGCGGGGCATCGCGCTGTGGCCGAACTGGTCGAACGCGGCATCGTAAGTCACGTCATCACCCAGAACATCGACAACCTGCATCAGGAATCCGGCGTGCCGGACAGCAAGGTGATCGAGGTCCACGGCAACACGCGTTACGCCAAATGCCTGGAGTGCGGCCAGCGTGTTGAACTGGAGCCCATCCGTGCCTACTTCGAGATGCATGGAGAGCCGCCGGATTGCCAGGCCTGCGGCGGCATCGTGAAGACCGCGACGATCTCGTTCGGTCAGGCGATGCCGGAGCAGGAAATGGCCCGCGCCGAACGGGCCACGCGCGAATGCGATCTTTTCATCGTTCTGGGGTCATCACTGGTGGTCTATCCCGCGGCCGGGTTTCCGCTAATGGCCAAGCGGGGTGGCGCCAGGCTGGCGATCGTCAATCGCGAGCCCACGGAACAGGATCGTTTCGCCGATCTGACGATCCACGCGGAAATTGGCCCTACGCTGAGTGCGGCTGTTAACGCGCTTTAAGGTAATGAATGCCAAGTCTGGCTTGGCTAATATCCAAACCGATTCACGTCCCATCAGGAGTTGCCCTTGCGCCTCGACGAAGAAGAACCAGACGAGAAGAAATCCGACAGCGCCGAGCCGGAGCTGAATCAGTCGCCCGTCGCCAAGGCGCTGTTCAAATCGCGCACGGTGCTGATCTTCGGCGAGATCGACATGAAGCTGGCCGAGCGCGTGACTGCGCAGTTGCTGGCCCACGCCGAAGAAGGCAAAGGCGATATCCGCGTCATCATCAATTCGCCCGGCGGCCATGTGGAGTCCGGCGACACCATCCATGACGTGATGCGCTATGTCGGTCCGCGGGTGAAGATCATCGGCACCGGCTGGGTGGCCAGCGCCGGCGCGCACATTTTCCTCGGCGCGGAAAAGGAAAACCGCTTCTGCCTGCCGAACACCCGCTTCCTGCTGCACCAGCCGCTGGGCGGCGTGCGCGGGCAGGCGTCGGACATTTCCATCGAGGCGGAAGAGATCCTGAAGATGCGCGAACGCATCAACCGGCTGATCGCCCGGGAGACCGGTCAAACCTATGATAAGATCGTCAAGGATACCGAACGGAACTTCTGGATGGGCGCCGAGGAAGCCAAGGCTTACGGCATCATTTCGCGCGTCGTGAATAAGGCCGACGAGGTTTGAGCCGCACTCGGCGCGCGTGATAGGCTTGCGCTTGTCGATTTTTG
>DASXFK010000094.1:0-1646 GCA_036489635.1 Rhizomicrobium sp.
AGCAGGCCGCCCGAGACGCGCGGATCGTAGATCACCGGAACGGCCTGCGACTTGGCCTTGCGCGGGTTGAGCCGCGCGACGGTGCGCTCGCCTGCGCGCTTGCCGACACTTTCCGGAGATTCCAGATCGCTGGCGTGGCGCGCGCTGGCTTGGGCGTAATCGCGCTCCATCGCGGTGCCTGCGCCCGCCAGCACGGCCACGCCGATGTCGTGGCTGGTGCCGGCGTGACGGCCGTAAAATCCTTCGCTGGTGGCGAGCGCCACCGCATTGCGGCTGAAGCTGGCGCCGCCGCCCTCCGAATTGGTGATGCCTTCGACCGCCATCGCCGCGCCCTCGACGGCGCGGGCGCGTGCGATCAGCGTTTCGGCGGAAGGCTCGCCGCTATCCTCGGTGTCGAGAAAGGGCACGGATTTGGCGAGCAACTCGCGCGGCGCCAGGCCGGCGAATTTGTCCTCGGGCGCCAACCGCGCCATCGCTACGGCGCGCTCGGGCAATTCGGCCAGCGCATCGGGCGAGTGGTCGCTGGAGGATACGAATGCCACGCGTTGGCCGACGAACACGCGCAAGCCCAGATCGGAGCCTTCGGCGCGTTCCACGTCTTCCAGCTTGCCGAGCCTGTAGGAGACGCTGGCCGAGATGCTCTCCACCCACAAGGCGTCTGCGGCGTCGGCACCCGCGGCGCGCGCCGCGCCGATCAGCTTCTCAAGGATCGCTTTGGAATCGTACTTTTTCGTCACTGCTCAGGATGCCGCCGCTGCCGCGAAGGTGGCGCTTATGCCAGAGAAAACGAGATAGAGGACGCCGACGATCCCGACGATATAGGCGATCCAGGTCAGCACCATGCCAATCAGTCTGAGCGGCGTCGGACCGATGGAGCGCGACAGGCCTATGGCGTGAAGGATGCGGCCGATAGTGAGGGGCGCACCGACGCCGTGGATCAGCCAGATGGAACCGCCGATGGCGGGCAGGCACAGCACCCACATCAGCAGCAGCGCCATGGGGACATATTCGGTGTTGTTGCCGTGCGCGCGCAACGGGCCGGCCATATCGGGTCTGCCGCCGCCGTCGCCGATCGGTGTCTGCGTGTTCATCCGCGCGCGGGTGACGAGGATGCCCAGGACCAGCATGATGAGCGCGTTGATCGCGACGTAGAACGCGAAGGAATAGAAGGAGGATTCGAACAGCAGCGACAGCATGGGTGCCCTCTTCGGATAGCCGGGCCATGTGTAGGCGGATTCAAGCGCCGGTCAAGCGGGCGCGCGCCGTCAACGTCGGACGCCGAATTTCTCGGCCGCCATCGCGACCAAAAGCTCCCACGAAACGATGGTGGCGGAGATCAGCAGCAGCAGCAGGCCGGCGGCGACAACGCTGCGATCGTCGGTCTTGCCGAACGACAGGGTCCATCCGCCATAGATCAGTATCGCGAAACCGGCCAGCGACAGCAGATAGCGGCGGAACATGCGCACGCGCGATGGCCCTTCGACGGCGGCGGAAACCGATTTGAGCACGCGAAGCACGACCCAGATCGCCCACGCGGTGGTCATCCCGATCACGACATAGCCGAAGCTCATCTGCGAGATGCCGGGCATGAAGGCGATCAGCGAGATGGTGAGGACGGCGAAATAATTCTGGAACGCCTGTTCGGC
>DASXFK010000002.1:0-14613 GCA_036489635.1 Rhizomicrobium sp.
CGGCACGATCACGCAGAGTTATTCCACCGCCGCGGTCACGGGCGGCGACTACGCCTGGGTCGGCGGGTTAGTGGGAAATAATAGTAGCGGCACGATCACGCAGAGCTACGCCACCGGCACGGTCACGGGCGGCTACGCCACTGTCGGCGGCTTCGTGGGCGAGAGCGATGGCCGCATCGACAAGTCCTATTCCACTGGCTCGGTCATGGGCGGCTCGTTTGCCATTGTCGGCGGCTTCGTGGGCGACAACGACGGCAGCGCTATCAACGAATCCTATTCCACTGGCGCGGCCACGGGCGACGCGAGCGCCACGGTCGGCGGCTTCGCGGGCGTAAATGACACCAGCGGCACGCTGGGCGGCACCACAGCGGATTATTACGACAGCGACGACAACAGCGAAGGTGCGGTTGGCACCAACCTCGGCACCGGCACTGCCACCGGCCTGACGCGGGCACAGATGATGACGACGTCGAACTTCACCGGCTGGACGTTCGGCACGACACCTGGCGCATCGGGCTGGGTGATCGTGGATCAGGACAACTCGCTCAACAATGCGGGAAGCGCCACCGGCGGCGCCACACCGATGTTTCTCTCGGAATACTCCACCACCATCTCCAACGCCCATCAGCTTCAGTTGATGGCGCTCGATCTCACGGCGAACTACACGCTGGCGAACGACATCGATGCCAGCGGCACGGCGGGCGGCGATGTGTGGGGCTCCGGCGGCTTCATCCCGGTCGGCGACCTCAGCGCCAATGCGCCTTCCAAATTCGGCGGCATCTTCGATGGCCAGAGCCACGCCATCGATAACCTGTTCATCGACAGTACCGTCGACAATAGTGTTGTTGGCCTGTTCGGCTTCGTCGCCGGAACGATCGAGAATGTCAGCCTCGTCAACGCCAATGTCACCGGCACCGGCAGCGGCGACGGCGTCGGCGCGCTGGCGGGCGCTATCCAAACGGTCAAGAATGTCAGCATCGTCAACGCCAATGTCACCGGCAGCGGCGACGGCGCCTCTGTCGGCGGGCTGGCGGGCTTGGCCGGCGGCACGATTTCGCAGAGCACTGTCACCGGCACTACCGGCACTGTCACGGGGGGCGGCAACGACGACACCATTGGCGGCCTGGTGGGCTACAACATCGGCGGCACGATCGAGCATTCCTGGGCAAACGGCGCCGTCACCGACACAGGCACCGGCGGCTATATCGGCGGTCTGGTGGGCGAGAATGACGGCTCCATCAGTGACTCTTATCATCGTCACGGCAAGGTGAGCGGTGGCGATAGCGCCGCCGTCGGCGGGCTGGCGGGCACCAGCACCAGCACCAGCACGATCACCGATTCCTGGGCGCATGGCGACGTCACGGACTTTGACGTCAACGCCTATGTGGGCGGTCTGGTGGGCGAGAATGACGGCTCCATCGACGGCTCTCATTACGTCCATGGCACGGTGAGCGGTAGTGGCTACGTCGATTTCGGCGGGCTGGCGGGCTACAACGACGGCACGATCACGGATTCCTATGCGCAGGGCGCCGTCACCGACACAGGCACCGGCGGCTATATCGGCGGTCTGGTGGGCGAGAATGACGGCTCCATCAGTGACTCTTATCATCGTCACGGCAAGGTGAGCGGTGGCGATAGCGCCGCCGTCGGCGGGCTGGCGGGCGACAACGACAGCACGATCACCGATTCCTGGGCGCAGGGCGCCGTCACGGCCTTTGACGTCAACGCCTATGTCGGCGGTCTGGTGGGCGAGAATGGAGGCTCCATCAGCGGCTCTCATTACCGCAAGGGCACGGTGAGCGCTGTCTATGGGTGCGATGTCGGCGGCCTGGTGGGCCTCAACGGCAGCAGCTTGAGCACGATCACGGATTCCTGGGCGCAGGGCGCCGTCACGGACGTGGGCTCCAACGCCATTGTCGGCGGACTGGTGGGCGCGAATGGCGGCTCCATCAGCGGCTCTCATTACCGCAAGGGCACGGTGAGCGGTGGCGTTTCGGGCGATGTCGGCGGCCTGGTGGGCGAAAACTTCGGCGACATTCTCAAATCCCATTCCACCGGGACGGCCACGGGCAACGGCGACGGCAAGATCGGCGGACTGGTGGGCCTGAGCGGCGGCATGATTTCGCATTCCTGGTCGCACGACACCGTCACCGACACAGGCACCGGCACCGGCAGCTATCTCGGCGGACTGGTGGGTGTCAATTTAGGCTCCATCGTCAGATCCCATCACGGCCAGGGCACGGTGACGGGCGGCGATAACGATGCCGTCGGCGGTTTGGTGGGCGACAACGAATACACGGTCGTGCATTCCTGGGCACATGGCAGCGTCATCGACACAGGCAGCGGTGACAAAACCGATGTCGGCGGACTGACGGGCGACAACAATGGCGCTATCAGGGAATCCTATTTCAGCCTGGGCACGGTGACGGGCGGCGATGAGGCCGCCGTCGGCGGGTTGGTGGGCTGGAGCGCCGGCTGGATCGACAAATCCTATTCCACGGGCGACGCCTCTGGCGGCATCGCAAGCTATGTTGGCGGACTTGTCGGCGGCAACAGCGGCAAAATCGAGCACGCCTATTCTACCGGCGCGACTGCTGCCGGCCAGGCTGGCCTCGTGGGCGGCTTGCTGGGTGAGAACGAAGCCGGCGCCATCGTGCGCCAAACATATTCCACCGGCGCGGTCAGCGGTGCCGTGGGCGATGAGATCGGCGGCCTGGTGGGGCTCGACGAAGCCTCGCCCGGCAGCATCAAGAACTCCTATTGGGACAGGACCACCAGCGGCATCACCGACAAGAGCAACGGCGCCGGCAACATCGCCAACGATGCCGGCATCAGGGGCAAACACACCAAGGAGCTGGAGGCCGCGTTGCGGGATGGCTTCAGTGCGGGCTACTGGGCCATCGATCCGTCCATCAACGGCGGACTGCCCTATCTGATCGCACTCACCGGCTCGTACTGAGCCGGCCTGCTCGGCAACACAGACGGGCAGCGATCGGATAGAGCTGCGAACATGGCCCCCGCGACGACCAAGTGCCAGTTCGCTGTTTCATTCCGACCTGCGCGCCGGCGCCTGTCATCCGAAAAGCAATGATGTCGGTTCGGCGGCACAAATGGCGGGCGCCGTCATCCGGTGGCGGGCGCCGTCATCCGGCTTTTCCCGCTTTGCTGCGATTGTGCAGAACGGCGTCGCGGACGAGCTTTTTCAGAGCGGGCGCATCGAGCTTGTCGCCTTCATGGATGTCGATGGCGCGCCGTACATTGCCGTCGAGGCTCGAATTGAAAAGGCCCGAAGCATCCGCCAGCGCAGCGCCTTTGGCGAAGGTCAGTTTCACCACCGCCTTGTAAGTCTCGCCGGTGCAGATAATCCCATCATGCTCCCACACCGGCACGCCGCGCCACTTCCAGGTCTCGACGACATCCGGATCGGCCTGCTTGATGATCTGGCGCACGCGCGCGAGCATCGCGCCGCGCCAATCGGCCAGCAGCTCGATCCGCTCATCGATCAGCCTGGACGCACTTTTGTCTGCGCCGCTCTTCTTCATCGTGGCCTTCTTTACGACTGCCGGCGCAATCTGGCGGCATAGGGCAGCGCGAACAAGTACAGCCCCGTGAGCGCCAGGAAGGCCAGCGGCAACAGCGGCGTCAGATACACCCAGGTCGCGGGCTTCGCGCCAAATCCCAGCGCGATGAAGATGGCGCCGACGACCGCGACGAAGAGGATCGACACCCAGCGGTGAATCTGCCGAACCCAGTTGTTCCAGCTCAACGAAACCTCCTTCGTAGCGCGCGCCGCGTTTCAGCTTTCCCGCGCCAGAAGTTGCTCCAGCTTTCCCAGGAAATTGGGCCAGCCGAATTTGGCGCCCTGATAGGCCTGCGGCTGATCGGAACGGAAACCGGACTGCTCCACGCGCAAATGCGTGCCGGTGGGCGTCGGCGTCAGCGTGAAGGTCACGACGCTCTTGACGGCGAGCGCGGGGCTGTCGCTCGTCGAATCCCAGCGATAGGCGAGCCGTCTGTTGGGCTCCACGGCGAGCACCTCGCAGTCGAGTGCCCCGTTCGGCAGATAGTCCGCGCGGAAGTGGAAGCGGTGCCCCGGCACGGGTTTGATGTCGTTGCTCATCAGCCATTCCGCGAGCAGATGCGGCTGGGTGAGCGCGCGCCAGATCTTTTCCGGGGGATGGGCGATGTCGCGTTCGACGACGACGTTCAGCATTTCACTCATTGGTCCATCCTTTTCAGCAGATCTTCGAGGCGGTCGAACCGATTTTGCCAGAAGCCCGCCATCTGGCTGGTCCAGTCGAGCAGCGGGGCGAGGGCGCTGAGCTGCGCGCTGTAACGCGTCTGGCGGCCTTCATGGCGGTCGCGCACCAGGCCGGCTTCTTTCAACACGCCCAGATGCTTGGAGACGGCCGGTTGCGACACGCCGGCCTGCAGCGTGAGCGCCCCCACCGTCTGCTCGCCTTCGCGGCACAAGCGCTCGAAAAGCGCCCGCCGTGTCGGGTCGGCCAACGATCGGAACAGGGTGTCTGACGGCAGCATAATGCATAACCATGTGATTATCAGTGAACGGTGTACGGGTTTTCATAATGTTTGTCAAATGAGCCGGAAGGCTCAATAATAGCATATCTTGGGAGTTATGGAATCCTGCAAAGCACTTGCGACCCTGTCGGGCGATGTTTCCCGCAAAGCGAACCGGGGCGGTGAAGGCGGTAGGTGTGCGTCGTCGATCGGGAGGCCGGTCTTGGACCTCGGCCAAGCGCGTTCTTTCCAGGCGGAGACGTAACTAAAGGGCTCCGCCTTTTTTATGGCTCTTGCGGATGCGCGCTGTGCCATTGGCGGCGGTCGTCATGGGCCGCGCAAGCTCCCGTTCCGGGGCTTCATGGTGAAGATTTTCGCAACGGCCGGCAGAGAGCCAGCCCTGCGCAGGCGGACGGGGAATTTGTAAGACCGCCGGCGCGATCCATTAACAAAATCCTTACGGCACCCACCGCATCATGCTCCCACGGAGAACTCGTTCATGGCGTTGGTTGCCGAGCATGTGGAAGTCGCCGCGCCCGCGTGGCTGCGCGGACGCAATTTCGACATTGCGCTCATCTTCGGATTGACCGCGGTTGCGCTCAGCGCCGGCGCGATTGTCGCCGCCGTGCCGGCCTCTGTCGCGCTCCTGCTGCTCGCCGACAACTGGATCCTCGGCTATCCACATCTGATGAGCACATTCGCGCGCGTCGCGCCGGATGCGGCCAGCCTGAAGCGGCACAAATTTCTCGTCTTCGGATTGCCGGTCGTGGTGCTTGCGGTGACGGCGGGGCTGGCCATCGGCGTCGGCGTGGCGCTGGTGGCGACGATCTATTTCTATTGGCAATGGTATCACACCATGCGCCAGAGCTGGGGCATCGCCCAACTCTATCGCCGCAAGGCGGACGGTGCGGTGCGCGAAAATCCGCTGCTCTCCGAAGCGTTGTTCGCGCTGGTGCCGCTGTGGGGCTTGCTGCATCGGCTGACCACCGCGCCGACGCATTTCCTGTTTCCCAACCTGCCGATCGTGGTGCCGCATGTTCCGGTGGCGCTGGCCAATGGCGTCGGCGTCATCGCCTGCGCGGGCCTGGCCTATTGGGCGATCTGCCGCTTGCGCGAAGCCTGGGAAGGCGAGTTGGCGCTGACGCATACGCTGTTCTGCGCCAGCCATTATCTCATCTTCATCGTCGGCTATATTTTGCTGGACGATATCTCCGGTGGCTGGATCGTCACCAACATCTGGCACACCGGCCAGTATCTGATGCTGGTGTGGATGTTCAACGAGAACGTCGCGGCGAAATCGCCGAAGGGCTGGTTCTGGTCGCTGACCAGGAACAATCGCGGCGCGCTTTACTTCGCCGTCTGTTTCGTTTCCGCGTTGGCGCTTTATACCGCCATCAGCCGGCCGATGCTGTGGGGCTCCGGCGGCTTGCTGTTCGCGCTGATCGCCAGCCAGACGCTGAACTTCAACCACTTCATCACCGATGCCGTGATCTGGCGCGCCAAGCGCAAACCCATCGGCGCCCCGGGCTAGCGCGCGATCGCGCTCTAGGGACGCAGTTTGCGCCGCGCGGACAGCGCGAAGAAGATCGCCGGCAGCACCAGCAATGCAGAGGTAATGAACGGCGCATCGACGCTGAGATCGGCGAAGGCGAAGGCGGCGATGGACGGTCCCACCAGCCGCGCCGACGCGCCCACCGCATTGTTCAATCCCAGATATTGCCCCTGATGCTCCCAATCGACATTGCGCGAGAGCAGCGCCGAGACGTTGGGCCAGGCGATGGATTGTCCCCATGCCGCAATCGCCAGACAAGGGATGGTCGTGATCGCGCCGATCGATAAAGCCTGCGCCGCGGTCGCCACCATGGTCAGCGCCATGCCGGCGGCCAGCACGCGCGCCTCACCGAATTTTCGCGACAGCCGTCCGGTGAGAAAGATCTGGTTGATCGCCGCCACCACGCCGACCACGGCGAAGGCGCTGCCCACTTGCTGCGGCCCCCAATCGAAGCGCGCCTGGGTCCACAGCCCGAAGACATATTCCGTGCCGTTGAAAGCGCAGCCGGCGAGAAACGTCACCATCATCAATCGACTGAGGATGGGCGTCCTCAACGCGTTGCCCAGCACCGCCCAGCGGCTCGGTTGATGGCTGAAGCGGTCGCTGCGCACGCGGCTTTCCGTGACGAAGATGGCGAGCCCGACGACGCAAAGCGCCGACAGACTCGAACACAGAATCAGCGGCAGGCGAAATCCCGAATGGCCCGCGGTGGGATGCGCCAGCAATCCGCCGAGCGCGGGACCGACGATGAAGCCGATATTGTACGCCGCACCGAGCAGCGACATCTTTCCCGTGCGATCGTCGGGCGGGCTGACGTCGGCGATGTAACCTTGCACGACCGAACCGTTGCCGCTGGCGAGCCCTCCCAGCAGCCGCACGAGAAAAGCGATATAAATATTCGGTGCGAAGGCGAGCGCGAGATAGCACAGGCAGTTGCCGCTCACCGTGCTGATGAGGATGGGCTTGCGGCCGATGCGGTCCGAGAGCCGGCCCCAGAACGGCTCGCCGAAGAAGCCGCCGATGGCGTAGGCCGAGAACACCAGCGCGATCTGGAACGGGCTCGCGTTGAAGGACTTGGCGTAGAACGGCAGCAACGGAACGATGATGCCGAATCCCAGCAAATTGATGAACATCACGGCCAGAAGCGTGTAGAGCGCCGCCGGCGATCCTGCGGCGGGGTCGAATTGTTTCGTGTCGGCGCTCATGGAATGATTTATTGTCAATCGGACAGGGGAGAACAACCATGAAGCGCGCCCGGCTGGCCTTGATTGTTTGCATGCTTGTCGCAGGCGGCGTGCAGGCGGCGGACGCGCCCGGCACATGGCGCGATGTCGATCCCAACAACCTCGTCCTGATCGACACGAAATACGGTGAGACGGCGGTCGAACTGGCGCCGCAATTCGCACCCAACCACGCGGCACGGATGCGCGCGCTGGTGCGGGCGCATTTCTTCGACGGGCTGTCGTTCTATCGCGTCATCGAGGGCTTCGTGGCGCAGGGCGGCAACAACGCCGACAATCCCGATCCCAAATGGCCGGCGCTGAAAGCGGAATTCACGCGGCCCATCGGCGACGACGTCACATTCACGCCGCTGGGCGATCCCGATCTCTACGCACCGGTGGTCGGCCATGTGGACGGCTTCCCGGTGGGCGAGGATCCCAAGGCGGGGCACATGTGGATCGCCCATTGCCCCGGCACCTTCGCCTTCGCCCGAGACGACAAGGACGACACGGCTTCCACCGAGTTCTACATCGTCATCGGCGAGGCGCCGCGCCGGCTCGACCAGAACCTCACCGCCTTTGGCCGCGTGATCTGGGGCCTGCAGTACATCGACAAGCTCAACCGGGGCGATCCCAACGTCGGCAATGGCGTGATCGCCGATCCCGCGATGCGCGACCCCATCCTGCGGATGCGGATGGCGGCGGACATTCCCGAAAACGAGCGCCCGAAGTTCCAGGTGATGCGGACCGACAGCGCCGCCTTCGCCGAGGTCAAGGACAAGAAACGCCACCCGCCCAAGGACTTCTATCATGGCGGGACGCCCACCAATCTCGACATCTGCCTCGACATGGTCCCGGTGCGCAAAGCGCCGTGATCCGGCTCGGCTTGTCGGGCGGGCGCGCAGCCGCTATGTGTGCGCCCGCAATAGACAATCCGAGCCCATGGCCCTTCTCCGCTTCCTGCCCGAAGAGACCAATATCGATTTCGTCGGCGTGCGCTATTTCGCCTTTGCCGTCGACGGTCTGCTGCTGCTGATTTCGATCGTCTCGATCGCCTGGCAGGGATTCAATCTCGGCCTGGATTTCACCGGCGGCGTGCAGATGCAGGTCAAATACACCCAGGCCATCGATATCGGCCAGGTGCGTCACACCATCGAAAAGCTGGGATTCAACGATGCCGAAATCCAGTATTTCGGTAGCGGGCAATGCGACAAGCCGGTGAATTCCTGCGCCCTCATCCGCGTGCAGCCCAAGGCGGATCAATCGGGCAATGCGGTCGAGCAGACGATCAAGACGGCGATGGGGCACGGTTACAGTTTCCCGGACATGGAGGTCATCGGGCCCAAAGTCAGCGGCGAGCTGTTTCACGCCGGCATCGAGGCGACGTTGCTGGCCATCCTGTGCATCGCGGTTTACGTCGCGGTGCGGTTCGAATGGCAATACGGCATCGGCGCCGCGGTCGCGACCGGCCATGACGTGCTGGTCACGGCGGGGCTATTCTCCATCTTCCATATGGATTTCACGCTGACCAGCATCGCGGCCCTTCTGACGCTGGCGGGCTATTCGATCAACGATACCGTCGTGGTGTTCGACCGCATCAGGGAGAACCGGCGCAAGTACAAGCGCATGGGCCTGGCCGAACTGATCAATCTTTCGACCAACCAGATGCTGACGCGAACCATCCTGACGAGCGCGGCCACGGCGATCTCGATCGTGCCGATGCTTCTTTACGGCGGCCCGACGCTGTTCGATCTCACTGCCGCGATCCTGTTTGGCATCGTGGTCGGCACGTTCTCGTCCACCTATGTGGCGGCGGCGTTGTTGCTCTACCTGCCCGCGCCGGCCGGCACCCAAGGCGGCAGCGGTGGCGAAGCCGCCGCGACCGCCTAGAGCTTTTTCAAGATAGAACGCTAGAACGGGTTGATCGTCGATTCCCGCGTGAAGCTCAGATAACCGGCATTGACGCCGGCGCGCAGGCCGACGCCCGTGCGCATCGGCGCGATGGTGATGTGGCCGGCGCGCAAATAATTCACGCCTATGCCGGCGACGAAATAGAAGCTGCCCCCGACGCCGGGGAAGCGCTGGAACAGCTGGTCCGCGTCGCGCATGTTGTAGACCAGCGCGAAGAATTTCGAGGCGTTGCCGCCGAAATCGAAACCCACGGTCGGGCCTTGCCAATACACGCGCAGAGGCGGCGCGTTCTTGCGGATGAGCCAGCCGGAGCCGTAGCGCAATCCAGCGACCACCGCGCCCGATGCCTCGTCGCCTTTGATGTAACCGTCGGGCAGACCTTGCTCGGAGAAGATCTTCTGTACCGCTTTGGCGACGGCTTCCGTGGTCGTCCCGAAAAATCCGGACGCGGCCTGCACCACTTCGTTTTGCGTGAACGTCTGCTCCATGCTCTGGGGCGGCGGCGGCTGGTCGCTGTCCTGGGCCTGGGTCGGCGCGACGAACGCGAAAAGGGCGAGCGCGGCTGTCACGGTCGCGAGGCGGATGGGCTGCATGAGAATCTCCGTGTGGGGCGCCTAGACGTGCAGGCTCAATATGGCGATTCTGCGATAGAAAGCGGTTGCACCGCAACAAAGTTTGCCGGCACGCAATCTCTCTTCGGGTTGACCGCGCGTTCCGGATACCGCACAGCCTTGAACCGCAATCACCGCAGCCACATTTTGTTCATATGGCCGAGAGCACGGAACGCAAGCTTGGGATTTGGGGATGGTTCTCCATCGTGGTGCTGATCGGCTTCCTGATCGCGGCCATCGCTTATGCGATCCACGCGTGGAATGCGCTCGCCGGCGTGGGGATTTCGCCGTTGGGCTGGGTGTTCCTGGGATGCGGAGTGGTCTTCACGCTCCTGGTCGGCGGCGGATTGATGGCGCTGCTTTTTTATTCGAGTCGGCACCACTACGACCAATGAACGGGACTGAAGCTTGTTTCATCGCGGGCACTTTCATGAATTCGGGCATCATGCCGGCCACGGCGCCGCGCACAGTGCCTTCGCGCTCGAAGCCATAATCAGGATACTGATTCTGTTTGTCGCCTTGGTTCTGGGCGTAATCGCGCGCTATGCGGTGAGCCAGTGGGCGCTGCGCGAGTACGGCGATGAGCGCAAAGCCAATGCTCTGGGATGGCTCGCGCTTCTCGCCGTGATCCTCGTCCTGGGGACCGTGGCTCTAAAGATCTTCTAGCGTTTTCCCGCTGTCCCGCCATGGGCGACGAAAAAGGGATTGGCGAACTTGTCCGCCGTCTTGCCGTAGAGAAACGGCTTTTCCTCGAGCGTGGTCATGGTCCCGCCTGCGGCCACAAGCACGGCGTGTCCCGCGGCGGTGTCCCATTCCATGGTCCGGCCGTGGCGCGGATAGATGTCCGCCTCGCCGGCGGCAACCAGACAGAATTTCAGGGACGATCCCGCGCTGAGGAAATCCTTGATGCGATAATGCGCCAGATACTCGTCCGTCTTGGCGTCACGATGGCTGCGGCTGGCGACGGCGGTCATGCCATCCTTCGGAACCTCGCGCACATGGATCGGCTTGGCGGTCGCGAAATCGGCTTTGCCGTCGTCGGAGGTTTTTATTTCGCAGGCGCCGCTCACGTCGCCGACGAAGAGGCGGTTTTTCGCCGGCGCGAAGACCACACCGCGCACGGGCTTGCCGTCCACGATCTCGGCGATGTTGACGGTGAACTCGCCGTTGCGGTTGATGAACTCTTTGGTGCCGTCCAGCGGATCGACGAGAAAGAAGCGCGCGCCGATCGCCTGGATTCGGCCTGCGGCCGCTTCTTCCTCCGCGATGACAGGAACGCCCGGCGCGATGCGGGCCAACTCGCCCAGAATAAACCTCTCCGCGTCCTCGTCGGCCGCGGTGACGGGGGAATGATCCTCCTTGCGACGCTGAGCGACCGTCTCGGCGCGGTAATGCTTCATGACGACCTCGCCGGCTTGCAGGGCACATACAGCCAAGGCGCGGGCGAGATCGGAAAGCTGAACGGTCATGCTTGCACCCTTCTTAAACATTCCTTAAGCGGCGGCGTGTTGAGTCATAGAATGGAAACCATGAGCGCTTCGGAATCGCAAAACGCCATGAGCGAACTGGAATTTGCCGCCCTGTTGGTCAGCCGCGTCTGTCACGACCTTGTGAGCCCCGTCGGCGCCGTGGTCAACGGGCTCGAGGTTCTCGAGGATGAGCGCGACGCGACGATGCGCGCCGATGCGCTGAAGCTGGTGGCGTCAAGCGCGGAACAGGCGGCGGCGCGGTTGCAATTCGCGCGCATCGCGTTCGGCGCGGCGGGGTCGGCGGGAGCCGAACTCGACCTCGGCGAAATCGGCCGCTCCGTCAAAGGCCTCGTGCGGGGCGGAAAAGTCGAAGTCGACTGGAAGGCCGCACATGTGAACTGGCCGAAGAACTGGGCCAAACTCCTGATGAACGCCACCTTGCTCGCCGCTGATAGCTTGCCGCGCGGCGGCAAGGTCGAGGTCGAAACCGCTCCGGATGGAGCGGCGCCCAGCTTCACGGTGAAGGCGACCGGCCAGGGCGCGCGCATGCTGGAAGAGGTTGCCAAGGCTGCCAGAGGCGAGGCCAACGGTCCGCTCGACGGCCGCAGCATCCAGGCGCTGCTGACCCACAGGCTGGCGCGCGAACTCAATGCCGGCTTGACGGTTTCGACAGGCGAAAACCGCATAGAGCTGGCCGCCGGGTAAACGGCGCATTTACCGGCCGAGCCTAGACTTGCTTGCTTCAGCCTTGGAGCGGGTCCGTGAAACATTGTCTGGTCGTCGATGACAGCCGCGTCATCCGCAAGATCGCGTGCACGATACTTGAGTCGTTTTCCATCGCCGCCGATGAGGCAGAGGACGCCGCGACCGCGCTCAATTACTGCCGCGTGAACATGCCCGACATGATCCTGTTCGACAGCCAGCTTCCGGGCACGAACGGTCTGGAGTTTCTTCGTCTCATCCGACGCGAGCCCAATGGGCACCATCCCGTCATCGTCGTTTGCACCACCGAGAACGACGTCGAGCAAATAACCGAAGCGCTGGGAGCAGGCGCCAACGAATACATCATGAAGCCCTTCGACCGCGAGATTCTGGAATCGAAACTCGCCCAGGTCGGCTTGATCTAGCGGCGGAGCGCAGCGTGACGCCGGCAGAATTCTGGAATCTCGCGGATCTGGTCCGCCGTCGCTCGGGTCTGGTGCTCACGCCGGACAAGATTCGCTTTGCCGAGAGCAAGCTCGCGCCGATCGCCGGCCGCTTCGGATTTCGCAAAAGCGCGGAGCTCTATGCCGAGCTCGCCCACCCGCGCGAGGAAATCGCCCAGGCCGTCGCCGAAGCGATGACGGTGAACGATTCCTCTTTCTTCCGCGACCGCGCGCCGTTCGAACATTTTCGCGACGTCACGCTGCCGCGTCTCGTCAAGGCGCGCGAAACGCAAAAGCGTCTGCGCATCTGGTGCTCCGCCATCGCCCACGGCCAGGAGGCCTATTCGCTGGCCATGATGCTCGACGATGCAGGCCTTGCGGCGCAGGATTGGAAGATCGAACTCGTCGGCACCGACTTCAGCGCCGAAGCAGTTTCGCGCGCCCGCGCCGGCGTCTATTCGCAATATGAAGTCCAGCGCGGACTGCCGATCCAGTTGCTGGTCAAATATTTCACCCAGGAAGGCGAGAACTGGCGCGTCAACGATCGCTTGCGCCACATGATCACGTTCCGCACCTTCAATCTGCTGGATCACTTCGGCTGGCTCGGCACATTGGACGTGATCTTCTGCCGCAATGTGCTGATGTATTTCGACGAACACACCAAGAGCGATGTCGTCCACAAGATGGCCGACGCGCTGGCGCCTGACGGCTATCTCGTGCTGGGCGATACGATCGGCAGCGTGAAGCTGCGGCCGCGCTTCGAAGAATCCGATCTGCGCGGCATCTACGCCAAACCGCGGGCGGCCGGCATGAAGCCGGCGCGCGCCGCGGGCTGACGCTCAGTACGTCACTCTTACACCGCCGAAAAAGCCACGGCCGTCGGCGCCGTAACCCAGTTCGGGCTCGTAATGCGTGTCGAACAGGTTTTCGACCCGCCCGAAAACGCTCCAATTCTGCGTCACGCGATATTGCGCGAAGAGATTGGCCACGGTGTAGGGCTTGTCGAGAAAGGCCGTGGGCGGCAGCGCAGAGGAATCATATTGGTCCACGCGCGCACCCTCGTGCAGCACGCTCGCGCCTATCGACAAGGCGCCGGTGGGCGACCATGTCAGATTGGCGCTTTCCTGGATGTGCGGGCGGCGCGTCAGCTCGAGCCCTTCGAGGGGGTCGCCGGGCGTGGTGTCGCGGGTGCTCATGTCGGTAAGGCTCACCCCGCCACTCAGCGCGTCTGCGAACTGCGCCGTGAGCTCCAGTTCCTCGCCATCCGCTTTCGAGCGGCCGATGTTGAAATAATAGCCGCCGGCCGCCGCGCGGGCGGCACAGCCCGCCGGCGGGACCGCGACATAGCAACTCTGGAAATCGATCAGGTTGCGCGTGTCGCGATCGAAATAAGTGAATGAGGCGCGCACGCGACTGTCGAGAAGCGACTGATCGATGCCCGCTTCCCATCCGCGCGCCGTCTCCGGTGCCAGCGGTCCGAACGGATTGCTGTATTGCGAGAACTGTTCGAACAGGCTCGGCGCTTTGAACCCGTCGCCGTAATTCGCGCGCAAGGTCGTGCCGTCGAGAACCTGCCACGCCGCCGCGCCTTTGATGGACGTGTGCCCGCCGAATTGCTGATCGTCGTCATAGCGGATGCCGCCGGTCAGCGTGAGCTGGTTGAAGAGCGTGGATTGATATTGCGCGTAATAGCCCGTGATCCGCGAATGACCTTTCTCGCGATCCGTCGGCGCGTAGGAGAAAAAGCTGTCGCTATGGAACGAGGAACGTTGTGTTTCGGCGCCGAAGATGAGCTGGTTGTCGGCGGCGACATCCACGGTGCCCTGATATTCGAAGCGCAAAGCATCGCCGACATCGTCGGAGTTCTTGTGGATGATATCGAACGCGGAGTCGTAGTAGTCGCGCGTGCCTTCGGTGTCGATAAATGCCAGCCGGTTGTGGAACGTGCCGCCGAACAGATCGAGGTTGATCCCGCCATATCCGGCCAACATACGATTGCGGTTATAGGCGGCCGAATCGGCGACGAGATAGGGCGGCACGAATCCCGAATTGTCGTCGAAATCGTCGCGCCCGTTGGTGTAATAGCCGCGCAGATCGACGCTCAGATTGCTCGCGAGATGCAGCCGCGCGTTTTCACTGGCGCCGACATTCGTGTAGCCATCGGTTTCAGGGTTGCCGTTGCGCGAA
>DASXFK010000095.1:0-8203 GCA_036489635.1 Rhizomicrobium sp.
GCGCCACGCCAGCGATCTGGAATCTCCGGAAAGTGTCGGCAAGCGCGCAGGCGAGCGCACCGTCGCGCGGCTCAACCCGCGCAAGGCCAAGTCGCAGGCCGTTCCGGTGATCTACGATCCGCGCGTCTCGGGCGGCCTGCTTGGCCATTTCGCCGGCGCGATCAACGGCGCCTCCATCGCGCGCGGCGTGAGCTTTCTGAAGGACCGCATGGGCCAGCAGGTGTTCGCGGCGAACATCGCCATCCTCGACGATCCGCATCGCCTGCGCGGCTTGCGCTCCAAGCCGTTCGACGGCGAGGGCGTAAGCAACGCAGCGATGGCGCTGGTCGAGAACGGTGTGCTGAAGACCTGGATTCTGGATTGCGCCAGCGCCAAACAACTCGGCCTCGCCAGCAACGGCCGCGCCGCGCGCGGCACCGGCGGACCGCCTTCGCCATCGACCACCAATCTCTACATGCAGCCGGGCGCCGTCACGCCCGCCGCGCTAATTGCCGACATCCGCGAAGGCTTCTACGTCACCGAATTGATGGGCATGGGCGTAAACGGCGTCACCGGCGATTACAGCCGCGGCGCGACCGGCTTCTGGATCGAGAACGGCAAGATCGCCTACCCGGTGTCCGAAGTGACCATCGCCGGAAACCTGAAAGATATGTTCGCGCATCTGACGCCCGCGAACGATCTGGTGTTTCGCCACGGCACCAACGCGCCGACCTGCCGCATCGAAGGCATGACCGTTGCCGGCGCGTGAAGCCGATAGCGCCGATCTGGTCCTCATCGAGCGTACGGTTCGCGAGGCCGGCGCCATCGCGCGCGCGAATTTCGGCGGTACGTTCAAGCGCTGGGACAAGGGCGCCGGCCAGCCCGTCACCGAAATCGATCTGGCCATCGACAAGTTCCTGTACGATGCGCTGCCGCGCGCGCGGCCCGCTTACGGCTGGCTCTCGGAAGAATCGCGCGACAATCCGCAGCGCCTCGAAACAGCGCGCACCTTCATCGTCGATCCCATCGACGGCACCACGGCGTTCATGAAGGCGCGGCCGCATTTCACGGTCTGCGCCGCCGTCGTCGAAAGCGGACGGCCCGTCAGCGCCGTCGTTTACAATCCGATCACCGAAGAATGTTTCACCGCCGTTCTGGGCGGCGGCGCGCATCTCAACGGCGCGCCGGTCCACGTTTCCAACCGCGCGGCGATCGCAGGTTGCCGCATGGTCGGACCCAAAATGATGTTCGAACACCCGGCATGGTCCAGGCCGCCCAACACGCCGTGGCCGCCAATGCAGATCGAACAGCGAAGCTCCATCGAATACCGGCTGGCGCTCGTTGCCGGCGCGCAATTCGATGCGACCGTGGCGCTATCGGCCAAGCACGACTGGGATTTGGCGGCCGGAGACCTGATCGTTCACGAGGCCGGCGGGCGCGCGACGGACCATTTGGGAAAGCTGTTGCACTATAACGGCGCGAAGCCTATCCAGCGCTCGCTTGTGGCGGCAGGGCCCGCGCTTCATGCGCGGCTACTCGAAAAGCTTGAGCATGTGACACTTGCCTGAAGAGAACCGACCATGGCCGAACACGAACCCAAGCAGCTTCTTCATCTGGTCTTCGGCGGCGAACTGGTTTCGCCGGACGAGCACGATTTCAAGGATCTGTCGAAGCTGGATTATGTCGGCATGTATCCGAATTATGCGACGGCCCTCAGCGCCTGGCGGGGTGCGGCGCAATCGACGGTGGACAACGCGCAGATGCGCTACTTCATCGTCCATGTCCATCGCCTGATGGACCCCGAAGAGCCCAAAAAAAGCTAATCCGTTCAATGGCCTCGCGCCAGGCCGCGGCCGCGTGTTACATGGCGCCAGCATGACCGCCCTGCCCGATGCCCACACGGCCTTCGCGCCGCTCAAATCGCGCGCCGCCAAGCCGCTTGGCGATACCGCGATCATCCGGCGCCTGCTGCGCGATTATATGGGCAAGCAGTGGCCGCTGCTGCTGCTGGCGATCTTCTGCATGCTCGTCACCGCGGCGATGAACGGCGAACTCGCTGGAATCATCAATCCGGCGATCAAGAAAATCTTTCTGCAGAAGCACGCCGCCGATCTGCTTAGCATTCCGCTGGAGATCATGGCGATCATCGTGGTGCGGGCGGTTTCCAGCTTCGGCGAACAGTCGATCACCAACACCATCGCCGAGCGCATGGTGAGCGTGACGCAACGCGACATGTTCAAGAGCCAGATCAAGCTGGATGTCGGCGCGCAGAACGCCGAGCACTCCAGCGAGATGATCTCGAAGTTCCTCTACGATTCCTCGCTGCTGCGCAACGCCATCACGCGCGGCGTCGCCGGCATGGGGCGCGAAGTGTTCACGCTGCTCGCCATGCTGGTGGTGATGCTGCTGCAGGATTGGGTGCTCACCGTCATCTCGCTGGTGCTGCTGCCGCCAGTCGCCTGGGTGACCGACAAGCTCGGCCGCTCGCTCAGGCGCTCCTCGACGCGCGGCATGGAGGAAACCGGCACGCTCTCCAAGGCGCTCAGCGAAGCGCTCACCGGGCGGCGCATCATCAAGGCCTATAATCTGGAAGACCACGCCATCGAGATGGCCGACACGCGCATCGCGCGGCGCCTGCGCTATCTGCTGAAGGCCGTGCGCGCGCGATCCGCGGCGGTGCCCTCCACCGACGTCATCGGCGGCGTGGCGGCGGCGATCACCTTTGCGATTGCCGGATGGCAGGGCATTCACGGCCAGCTTGGCATCAACCAGTTCGCGGCGTTCGTCGCCGCCATGCTTCTGGCGCAACAGCCAGTGCGCAATCTGAGCCAGCTTCTGACGATCTCGACGGAGGGGCTGTCCGCCGCCAATCGCATCTTCGCGGTGATCGACGCCAAGCCGCAGATCACCGACCGCCCTGGCGCCAAGCCGCTGGTCATCGCGGCCAATGGCGGCGCCGTGCGTTTCGACAAGGTTCTGTTCCGCTATCATGCCGACACGCCGGCGCTCGAGAACATCACGCTCGACATCAAGCCGGGCCAGAAGGTGGCACTGGTCGGACCTTCGGGCGCCGGCAAGACCACCGTCTTCAACCTGCTGCTGCGCTTTCACGACGCCGACAGCGGCACGATCAAGATCGACGGCCAGGATGTGCGCGATGTCACGCTCCTGTCGTTGCGCGAGGCCACGGCGCTGGTGACGCAGGACCCCATCCTGTTCGACGAAACCATCGCCGACAACATCGCGCTGGGCCGCCGCGGCGCCAGCCGCGAGGAGATCGAGACCTCGGCGCGCGCCGCTGCGGCCGACGGGTTCATCCGCGAGTTGCCGGATGGCTATGACGCCCAGGTCGGCGAAGGCGGGCTGAAACTTTCCGGCGGACAGCGCCAGCGCATCGCCATCGCCCGCGCCATGCTGCGCAATGCGCCGATCCTGCTGCTCGACGAAGCAACCTCCGCGCTCGACACCGAAAGCGAGCGCCAGGTGCAGGACGCGCTGGCCCGCCTGATGCGCGGGCGCACAACGCTGGTGATCGCCCATCGGCTGTCCACCGTGCTCGATGCCGATTGCATCTATGTGCTCGATCGCGGGCGCGTGGTGGAATCCGGCCGGCATTCCGAATTGATCGGCCGCAACGGGCTCTATGCGCGGCTCTATCAGCACAATCTCAACGAAACGCCGGAAACCGCCGATGCCTGACGCGGCGGCACACGGCACATTGGGCCTCGCCGCCTATCGTCTAGCGACGATGGCGCTGGCGCCGGTCGTGCCATTCGCGCTTCGCCGACGGCTGGCACGTGGCAAGGAAGACGCCGCACGCCTGGGCGAGCGGCTCGGCTATGCCAGTCTGCCGCGTCCGGCCGGCCAGCTCATCTGGATTCACGGCGCCAGCATGGGAGAAACCATCGCGGTGCTGCCGCTGATCGCCGAATTGCTGAAGGTTCCCGGACGCGCGGTTGTGGTGACCAGCGGAACCGTCACCTCGGCGGCGCACATGGCCGAGCGCCTGCCCGCCGGCGCGATCCACCAGTTCACGCCGGTCGATACGCCGGCGGCCACCGCGCGCTTTCTCGATCACTGGAAACCCGACATCGGCCTCTTCGTCGAATCCGAAATCTGGCCCAACATGCTGGCCGGCGCGCGCAACCGGGGGATCAAGCTCGCGCTGATCAACGGCCGCATGTCGGCGCGTTCGTTCAAGGGCTGGCGCTATGCGCGGCGCACGGCCTCGCGATTGTTGTCCTTCTACGACATTTGCCTCGCGCAGGACGACGACACGGCGGCGCGACTTGTCCAGCTCGGCGCGCGCGATGTGAGCGTCTCCGGCAATCTCAAGGCCGACGCGCCCCCATTGCCAGCCGACGAGAACAAATTGGCCGCGCTTCGCCATGTCATCGGCCATCGGCCCGTATTGCTCGCGGCCAGCACGCATCCTGGCGAAGATGAAACCTTTCTTCCCGCTTATGATGCGCTGAAGCACCAGTTTCCGGATTTGCTCGCCATCATCGCGCCGCGTCATGCCGAGCGCGGCGCGGAAATCGCGATGTTGTGCGGAACACGCCCCGTCGCGCGCCGCGCGCTTGGCGTGGAGCCAACCGCCGATACCGCCATCTATGTGGCGGACACCATGGGCGAGCTCGGCCTGCTCTATCGTCTAGCGGATTTCGTGTTCATGGGCGGTAGCCTGGTGCCGCATGGCGGGCAAAATCCGCTGGAGCCCGCGCGACTTCGGCGCGCGGTGCTTGCGGGTCCGCACACGGAGAATTTCACCCGCTCCTATGAAGCAATTCTGGGCGCACAAGGCGTGGGACGCGTGCATTCCAGCGGTGACATCGCGGCGCTGGCCGGCATGCTTCTGTCGGACCCGGCGCGGGCGCAGGCGCTCGGCGAGGCCGCTGCGCGCGGAGCGGACACGCTGGGCGGCGCCGTGGAAAAGACCCGCATCGCCATCGAAACCCTGTTGGCCGCGCATGCAGACGCCTGAATTCTGGAGTGGACGTGACCCGTCCGCGCGCCTGGCCTGCACGCTTCTGGCCCCCATCGGCCTGTTCTATGGCGCCACCATCGCCTGGAAGCGCGATCATGCGCAGGCCTGGCGCGCCCGCGCGAAAGTGGTCTGCATCGGCAATCTCACCGTGGGCGGCACGGGCAAGACACCCATCGCAATCGCCATCGGCAAGATGCTGCTGGAACGCGGACTGAAGACGGTGTTCCTTTCGCGCGGCTATGGCGGCAAGGAGCACGGCCCTGTGCGCGTGAGCCGGGAACGGGATAGTGCCGCGCAGGTAGGCGACGAACCGTTGCTGCTTGCGGGCGCGGCGCCGACCATTGTGTCGCGCGACCGCCGCGCGGGCGCCGAACTGGCGGATGCGGCGCAGGCCGATGTCATCGTCATGGACGACGGTCATCAGAATTTTGCGCTGGCAAAGGATCTGTCGCTGGTCGTCGTCGATGCACAAACCGGCTTCGGCAACGGCCATGTGCTTCCCGCCGGTCCCTTGCGCGAATCCGCAAAGCAAGGCCTCGCCCGTGCGGATGCGGTAATTTTAAGCGGCGACGGAAATCCCGATCTTGGAAATTTCCAGGGCGCGGTGTTGCGCGTGCATCTGAAGCCGTTGGCGGATCGCGCGTTGCTGGCAAAACCTGTCGTGGCCTTCGCGGGCACCGGGCGGCCCGACAAATTCTTCGCCACGCTGGCTGCACTGGGCGCGCAGATCGTGGACGCCATCCCGTTCCCGGATCACCACGAATATGCGGCATCGGAACTGGCGCGCCTGAAGGCGAAGGCCAAAGGCAACGGCGCCCAATTGATCACGACGGAAAAGGACTATGTGCGCCTTTCCCCCGCCGACCGCGAAGCCATCGCGATGCTGCCGGTCGCCGCGCAATTCGACGATGACGCCGCGCTGAACGCGTTGCTTGACAGGCTCACGGCACCAAGATAGCGCCCAACAGCCATGACAATTGTCGCGCCCATTCCGAAAATGCCGCTCGGCCAGACGTTGCGCTATCGCGCCGAGGCTGCCGGCTTTTTCGCGATGATCGGCTTCTTCAAGCTGTTCGGCGTGGAGCGCGCCTCGGCGTTTGGCGGCTGGCTGGGACGCAACGTGTTCTACCGCACCGGCGTCAGCATGCGCGCACGCGACAATCTCGCGCAAGCCTATCCGGAAAAGAGCGAGGCGGAACGCGAAGCCATCGTTCTGGAGATGTGGGACAATCTCGGCCGCACGATTGCCGAGTATGCGCATCTGAATTCGTTCAAGCTAAAGGGCGAAGACCCGCGCCTCACGGTGACCGGCACCGAACATTCCGATGCGGCCATCGCCAGCGGCAAAGGCGTGATCTTCATCTCCGGGCATTTCGCGAATTGGGAGATGATGCCGTTCACCGCCCATCAGCTCGGCTATGAGAGCGGCGAAGTCTATCGACCGCTGAACAATCCTTATGTCGATCGCTGGATGGTGCGCCGGCGCATGGAGAACGGTCCGGCGCAACAGATCGCCAAAGGCGCGCAAGGCACCAAGCGCATCTTCACGCTGTTGCGTGGCGGCAAAAGCATTCTGCTGCTCGCCGATCAGAAGACGAACGAGGGCCTGCCCGCGCCGTTCTTCGGCCGCGAGGCGATGACGACGCCCGCGCCCGCCGCACTCGCGTTAAAGCTCGGCGCGGTGATCTTGCCCGCATCGAACGAACGCCTCGGCGGTGCGCGCTTCCGCATGACGGTGCATCCGCCCGTGGAGTTCACGCCCAGCGGCGATCACGACCGCGACATTCAACAACTCACCAACAAAATCACCGAAGCCATCGAACAGATGGTGCGGTATCGGCCGTCGCAATGGCTGTGGATTCACCGCCGCTGGCCCAAGGAAGGCGAACGCATCCGCTCCAAACGCGCGCTGGAGCTGGCGGAGAAAGCGGCGGAGTAGCCGCGCACCACCCCAAAACTGTCATGGCCCGGTCAAGCCGGGCCGTGGCAACATTTTTTGATTTACGCCCGCGGTGGCGTCGGGGTGCTTGTCGAGAGCGAGGGGTCGAGCTTTACGTCGAACCAGTTCAGGCCCCAATGCGAATGTGGCCCAGTCGCGCGGCCGGTGGCGCCGACCAATCCGATCAGCTGCCCCTGCGCGACGACATCGCTTGGCTTCACCTTGAATTCGCTCTGGTGGAGATATTCGGTGAAGACGCCGTGCCCGTGATCGAGCAAGGTGAAATTGCCTTCGAGGAAATACATCTCCGCAATCGCCACGCGCGCGCCCGCCGGCGCATGGATCGGCGTGCCGGCAGGGGCGGCGATATCGACGCCGAGATGCGGCGCCATCGGCACGCCATTGTCGACGCGCTGACTGCCATAGACGCTGCTGAGGATGCCGGGAAACGGCCACTCGAACGGCTCGGCGAACCAGCTTTGCGGCGTATCCACGCGACGCGCAAGCGCCAGCCTTGCGTGCTCCGCCTTGATGCGCGCGAGGTCTTCCGGCGGTGGCGTCACCATGTTTTGCGGCAGGCCGTTGACGTTCTGGATCTCATAATGCCGCACGGCGGGCGTGACGCGCCGCGAATCCGATGTGCCGTCTGCAAAATCGGCGCGTACCACCGCCGGATCGGCGCGGTTGTAAGAGAAGCCAAATGCGAAAAGCCCTTGCGGCGAAACCGAAACGGATTTGCCGTCCACGCTCACGCGCGCGCCCACTTCCGTCTTGCCGACCATCAGCGCGCCCTGCTGCATCGCGCCGGTGAACGTGATGCGCGGCGTCTGCGCGAAGGCGACGCGCGGCATCCCGGCGAGCGCCGCGGAACTCGCGAGGAACGCGCGGCGATGGATCATTTGGGCGTGTGCCCCGTCTCCTGCAGGCGCTTGGTCGCGATCGCGGGCGTGGCGTAAGCCTCCTGCAGATCGACGCTCCAGTAGCGCAGCGCATCGAGCGGGATGTGCACGCCGCTCACGGCGCAGATCACATAGGCTCCGGGCTTCACGACGTGATACTCGCCGTCGAGATACTCGACTTCGGCAAGCCCCTCGGGGCGAAAATCACGTTCCATCTTGTTCATGAAATTCAATCTAAAGCTTTTTCGGATTGAGCCAAATTAAAAATCGACGTCATGGCCGCCCTCGTGGCGGCCACCCATGATCTCCTTGCTGCATGGGTGTTCATGGGTGGCCGGGACAGGCCCGGCCATGACGGTTGAGGGCTTGACGATTCAAAACAGCGTTCCCTGCCCCGGC
>DASXFK010000057.1:0-15645 GCA_036489635.1 Rhizomicrobium sp.
TACCGGCTCAACGCGGGCGTCATCGTCGAAGATCCGATGATCGACATTCGCATGCAATCCAAAGGCAAGCCGTTGGGCGCGGGCGGCCGTGTGCTGGGCAGGCTCGAAGAATATTTCGTCGAAAACCTCACGCCCGGAGACACCTTCGTCTTCTCCGGCGACGTGCTGCGCTTCGAAGGCATCCGCGAGAACGCCGCTTTCGTCTCGCGCACCAACGATCCCGAAGCGCAGGTGCCATCATACAACGGCGGCAAATTTCCGCTTTCGACCTTCCTCGCCGCGCGCGTGCGCCAGATGCTGGCCGATCCCAAGACGTGGTCGGTGCTGCCCGATCCCGTCGGCGAATGGCTGCGTATTCAGGAGTTGCGTTCGATCATTCCACAGGAAGGGCAGCTTCTGGTGGAAACCTTCCCGCGCGGCGCGAAGCACTATCTCGTCTGCTATCCGTTCGAGGGGCGTCTGGCGCACCAGACGCTGGGCATGTTGGTGACGCGGCGGCTGGAACGGTTGCGCATGCGGCCGCTGGGCTTTGTCGCCAACGAATATGCGCTGGCGGTGTGGGCGCTGCGCGATATGAGCGGGCTTAACATGGATCGGTTGTTCAGCGAGGACATGCTGGGTGACGATCTCGACGCCTGGCTCGCGGAATCCGCGCTCTACAAGCGCACCTTCCGCAACTGCGCGATCATCGCGGGGCTCATCGAGCGCAACTATCCCGGCAAGGAGAAAAGCGGGCGGCAGGTGACATTCTCGTCCGACCTGATCTACGACGTGCTGCGCGAACACGAGCCGGATCACATCCTTTTGCGTGCAACCTATGAGGATGCGGCGACCGGGCTGTTGGATTTGGGGCGGCTCTCCGACATGTTGATGCGCGTGAAGGGGCGAATCGTGACAAAAGCGCTGGAGCGCGTGTCGCCGCTTGCCGTGCCGGCCCTGCTGGAAATCAGCAAGGAGATGGTTGCGGGCGAGGCGCACGAGGATATCCTGCACGAAGCGGAAGAAGAATTGGTCGCGGAGGCCATGCGGATTGGGAAGTAGGCGCATTGGAAAGTAAGACGATCAGCGTGAACGACGAGGAATTGTTCCTCGATGAAGCCGGGGCTTTGTGGTGGCCCGGGATGCGCACGCTCGTCTTCGCCGATCTGCATTTCGAGAAAGGTTCGTCCTACGCGCGCCGTGGCCAGATGCTGCCGCCATACGACACGCGCACGACCTTGAAGCGCATCGCCGCGCTGATGGTGCGTCACGAGCCGGCGCGCGTGATCGCGCTGGGCGACTCCTTCCACGATCACGATGCCGCCAACCGCCTCGACGAAGACGAACGCAACATGCTGCGCGGGCTTTGCGGTGCCGCGGAGTGGATCTGGATCGAAGGCAATCACGACCCCGAACCGCCCAAATGGCTGGGCGGTCATGTTGCCAGCGAAATCGCCATTGGTGGGTTGGTGTTCCGCCACCAACCCTCGCTCGCGCTGGTGCCGGGCGAAATCGCGGGCCATCTGCATCCTTGCGCCACCGTCACGCGGCGTGGGCACAGCCTCAGGCGGCGCTGTTTCGCCTCCGACGGGATCCGCATGGTGCTGCCCGCGTTCGGCGCTTACACCGGCGGTCTGGACGTGCGCGAGCACGTGCTGCGCTCGCTGTTTACGGAAGCGTTTCGCGCCTATGTGCTCGGCGCGCGGCGGGTCTACGCGATAGCGGCCTGATCAGCCACCCAGCACCGCAGAGGCATCGGGGGGAACGTTCGCGGCGCGATCCATCGTCCGCGGATGAAAGGCCTGCGCCGCAGCTTGCGCCGCCGTCTTGTCATCCGGCGAAATCTGCGAAGACAGCACATCGATGCGGTTCTTGGATTCCTTGTCGCCTTGCGCGGCGGCGATGGCGTACCATTTGTACGCGTCCTTCAGGCTCTGCGGCACGCCCATCCCGCGCTCATAGAGCACCGCCAGATTGAACTGCGAATCCGCGAGCCCCAGATCGGCGGCGCGAGTGAACCATTGCGCGGCTTTGCCATAATCGCGCGCGATGCCCACGCCTTGTGCGTAGGCCACGGCGACGTTGTGCATCGCTTTGCGGTTTCCGGCTTTCGCGGCCGTCATGTAGAGCTGAACCGATTTGGCGGCGTTGGCGGGAACGCCGTGGCCACGCTCATAAAGCGTGCCCAGCCGATAGGCGGCGATCGCATTTCCCTGATTGGCCGCGCGCTCCAGCCAGCGCGCCGCTTCGGCTTCGTTCACCGTCGTGCCCTGACCGTCGAGATAGGCCATGCCGAGAAGCAGTTCGCCCTGGACGCTGCCGCTGTTGGCGAGCGCGGCGAGGCGCTGCATCGGCGAAAGCGTTGCGGCATGTTGCGACGGCGTGGCCGCTTGCGGCGCAGGCGCATGCACCGGCGGCGCCTTCACGACGCTTACCGGCGCGGTGGACGTCCGGCTTTTGCGAACGACCGGCGAAGACGGCGGCGTGTAGCGCGCTGTCGTGTCCGGCTCAGCCGCCTGCGGCGCGGATGTCGAGGCTTGATTGCCGGTCGCGGAAGACGGCGCGGTGGCGATGCTGGGCGCGGTCGGCGTGGCGGTCGTTGTCGCTGGCGGCGGGGCCGGATTGGGCGCGAGCAGTGCGCTCAGTGCGGGCTGCTGGCGCGGCGTGTTCGTGTTGCGGCTTAACATGATGCCCGCTGCGACGGCGATCACGACCAGCAACGCGATGCCGGTGATCAGGACGAAGCGCGTCGAGCCCGCGGCATCGGCAGGTGTGGCTGCGCCACGTGCGAAACCCCAGCTGAATCCGCCCACCGGTCCGCGCGGGGTTTGGTCGGTTTCCGCGGCAGCGGCCGAGCGTGCGGAACGGCGTGCGGCTGCAAGAAACGATTCCTGGCCGGCGGCGCCGGCCGGTGACACGGCGTCGGCGGCAAATGGATCGGCAATGTCCGCTGGCTGCTCGGAGAAAAGTTCTGCCGAGTCGAATACCGGCGGAGGAGGCGGCGGAACGCCAGCCGCGGCCGCGGGCGCGTCCGCCTGGTGGAAAACCGGCTGTGGATTGTGTTCGGCGAAGGGCGGCAGATCGAATGGGGGCGGCGCCACTGGAGCCACGGGCGGCGCGACAATGGGCTGCTCGGGGGGCCGCTCGAGGGGCCGCTCGGGTTCGAGATGGTTGCTGGCTTCCTTGACGGCAGCGCGCAATTCGGTGAGCGCGTCGCGATGGCGCTTGTCGGCGGCATCCACGCGCAACACCAGTTCGCGGAAATCTTCTTCGACCTGGGCACCGGCGTTGCGGCGTTCGCTCGTCTCCATCCGGCCCGAGATGTCGGAGAGCGCGTTCTCGATGCCCGTCAGGCGCCGATCGATGGCCGGATCGGCACCGCGATGCTCCAGTTTGGCGACGTTTTCCTCGAGGCGCGCCATGGCGCCGGCCGTTTCCGCCTGGCTGGAAGAAAAGCGGCTGCCCTGCCTCTCGAGTTCCGCTTCGCTGGCGGAAAAGCGGCTGCCCAGTCTGTCGAGCGTTTCGCTGAGCTGCGTGATGGCCGCGGCCTGGCGATGAAATTCGTTCTCTTCGTTGTGCTTCGCCGCCTCGCTCTGCTCGAGGGACTGGACCGTCCGCTCCAGCGTGGTCGCGGTGGCATAGGCCGCACGTTCCACCGCGCGCACGCGTTCGTCCATGACGGCAATGCGATCGTCGATTGCACGGGCCATGTGTTCGGTTTCAGCGCGGCCTTCGCTGACCTGGCCAACGACGGATTCGACGTTCCCCGCGAGCGAGGCAAGCTGGGTTGCGGATTGATTGGCGGTGTCGGCGAGCTGGTCGGCGAGGCGCGACATGCCTTGATGCAGCGCCTTGACCGCGTCGCGCAATCCGTCATTGGCGGTAGAGCGTTCGACGCGCTGCAGCCGTTCGTTCAGCGTAACGATGTGCGTGCCGAGCTGATCGAAGGCTTGCGCCTGTTCGCGCGCGGCGACGTTGATCTCGGTCGCGGCCTTGCTCATGGCGCGGTTGTTTTCGGTTTGGCTGCGCTCGGCGGCTTCCAATCGGCGGCCGACGCCCTTGAGCTGGTCCTCGATCCGGCGATAGGCGCCTTGGGTCTCGGTTTCGCTGCGCGACACGCGATCGAGCATGTCCTGGCTGTCGCGGGCGGTGAGGGTGTTCACTGGCGTCTCCTCGGGTGGGGCGTATCCGTTGGAGGCCGGTGCGTGGTTGCGCCAGGATTCCCGGCTCGCAAACTGTTCTCCCAAATCGCCGAAGCTGCGGAGAATTCGCCGCGTCAGCCATTCGCCGACAGACAGGCCCTCGCGCCGGGCAGCCGCGCGCGCAGCCTCCCGAGCCTCTGGGGGGATCCCTGCCACGTTCCACGGAAGATCAGCCTGCATCTTGATTCGCCACACGCCGCACCGCCAAGGAGCGTATGCGCGTCAACATGTTGTGTAAAGAAACGACCCAACACCGAATCACCTGGAGCCGAACCGCTTCCCTTTCGGAAAGAAAGTTTGAAGGAAGAGAGTTAATTCCGGGTTATTCCCGAACGCTTTGTTTTGTAGCAATCCGCTAGGGCCGGGCGACCGGCGGCTGAAGCCGGCTCAAGGTCTGAGCCGCAGGCGCGTCGGGCGGCGGCGGCAGGCCCATATCGGTGGCGAAAAGCTCGGTCACATAGACCGTGTCGCCGTTCACGGCCGCACCAACGCCGGTGCGGTTGTAGGGAGCGTAGGCGAGATTGTCGCGATGGCTCTTGCTCTTGAGCCAGGTGTCGACGAAGCGGTGCGCGAACACATTCACATCCACGCCATAGGCCTTGAGATAGTGCTGGGCCGCGATGTTCTCGCCGAGCAGGCCTTGGAACTTGGCGTCCTCGTCCATGATGATGCTGGCGGAGGTTTCGCCATCGGGCGCGGTGTGCGCCATGTAGTTCTTCGCCGCCATGTCGCGGCTGCGCTGCCGCGCCACGCCTTGCAGCTCGCCATCGAACGCCAGCGGTTTCGCGTTGGGGTCGATCTTGTGGCGCTCTTCCTGGATGAGCTGGAAGATGCGCGTTTCGAGCTGCGCCATCTGGGTGTGCGGATCGGGAGGCGGTGGCGGCGGCGCGGTGCGAAACGGCGCATTCATGCTCGCGCAGCCGGCGAGCGCTAGCAGCACCACGACAGGCGCAAATCTACGCAACGCCCCCGCCGGCATCATGCGCTACTGCACGATCTCGAACAGGCCCGCCGCGCCCATGCCGCCGCCGACGCACATGGTGACGACGCCGAGCTTGGCCTTGCGGCGGCGGCCTTCGATCAGCAGGTGTCCCGTCATCCGCGCGCCGGACATGCCGTAAGGATGGCCGATGGAGATCGAGCCGCCATCGACGTTCAGCTTGTCGTGCGGGATGCCGATGCGGTCGGCGCAATAAAGCACCTGGCACGCGAAAGCTTCGTTCAATTCCCAGATGTCGATGTCATCGGGCTTGAGGCCGTGGCGCTCGAGCAGGCGCGGCACGGCGAACACCGGGCCGATGCCCATTTCGTCGGGCTCGCAGCCGCAAGTGGCGAAGCCGCGGAAGATGCCCAGCGGCTTCAGACCTTTCTTCGCCGCGACGCCGGCTTCCATCACGACGCAGGCGGACGCGCCGTCGGAGAACTGCGAAGCGTTGCCGGCCGTGATGTATTTGCCGACCTTGATCTCCTGGCCGCCCTGGAACACCGGCTTCAGCGATTGCAGCCCCTCGAGCGTGGTGTCGGGCCGATTGCATTCGTCGCGATCGACGGTGACATCGACGATGGAGTCCTGCCCCGTTGCCTTGTCGGTCTTCTTCATCTTGGTCTTGAGCGGCACGATCTCGTCGGCAAATCTCTGTGCCTGCTGGGCGGCGGCCGTGCGGCGCTGGCTTTCCAGCGCATACTCGTCCTGGCGCTCACGGCTGACCTTGTAGCGTTCGGACACCACTTCGGCCGTCTCGATCATGCTCATCCACAGCGCCGGCTTTACCTGCATCAGATGCGCTTCGGTGATGTTCTTGGTGTTCATCCCGCCCATCTGCACCAGCGAGATGGATTCCACGCCGGAACCGATCGCCATCGGCGTCTGCTCGGTCATCACCTGCTGCGCCGCCATCGCGATGGCCTGCAGGCCCGACGAGCAGAAGCGGTTGATGGTGGTGCCGCCCGTCGTCACCGGGCATCCGGCCCAGATCGCAGAGAGCCGCGCGATGTTCATGCCGGTGGCGCCTTCAGGCTGGGCGCAGCCCATATAGACGTCTTCGATCTCGCCCGGATCGAGCTTCGCTTTGGCGATGGCATGCTTGACCGCGTGGCCGCCCATCACCGCGCCATGCGTCATGTTGAACCCGCCGCGCACCGATTTGGCCAGGCCCGTGCGTGCTGTGGAAACGATGACGGCTTCTCTCATGGCTGTCCTCCGGATTTTTCGCCGGCGGCACACTAGCCTTTGGAGATTGCCTGCGGAAGCTCAGATATAGGCGCCGTGGTCGGCCCATTCGGGGGCGGCGCGCTGGCGCGAGCGGTGGGTGATCATGCGGTCGTGCAAATGCCGCACGGTCTGGCTTCCCGTGGTCACGAACAGGAACGGGAAGAGTCCGTGCAGCAGGCAGGCGCAGCCCGCAACGACCATGCGCGTGCCGAAGGCCGCAGCGCTTGCCATGTGCTCGAGATAGCTTTCGCCGACGCTTTTGGGATGATCGATGAACAGCCTGGTAAAAACACGCATGACGCAACCTCTTGGCAATGGCGCAGTGTCGCACAGACGCGGCCGGAATTCATCTTGCCGGCAGGTTATTTTTGTTTTGCCGCGCAAAGCCCGGTCCGGGCAAAGTTGGGATAACGGACGGTGACCAATATCGCCACCGCCAGCGCGCCGAGGCCTGCGGCGATGTCGAGCGACGGCGGAAGATGCTTGGTGAAGGTGGCAATCGCGTCCGCCGTGGCCATGGTCGCGAAGGCCAGCGTCCACACCGCAGTCACCCCATAATTGGCGCGCACGAACCGCCGGTCGTCCCAGAATTCTGGCGCGACCTGATCGCGCGCATATTGCAGGGTGATGGGGTTTCGCATCACCAGCGATCCCAGCGCGACCGCCAGCAATCCCGCGTCGATGATGAAGCGCGCGCCCTGCATCGACAGGCTGGGCGCGATGAAGCCGGCGACCAGCGCCAATGCGCCGAACAGCAGCAGGCCGCCGCCATCAAGAACGCGAATCGTCTTGGTGCTGGCGAAATCGCGGATGGCGAGTGCGAAGGCGATCGCGAACGCAATCCAGATCGCCAGGCTGACCGACAGGCTGGTCAGCAACGCGAAGGCGATGAAGGGCGTGAACCCGAGCAGAATACCCATGGCGGCGACCGATCGGCGCAAAAGCACCGGAGCGCCCAAACACGGGCGCTCCGGCTGCGCTTTGCAAGGCTCAGTGCGCGGGCGGTTGCTGCGCCGGCGGTGCGGCGGCCGGAGCCGTGCCGGCGGCCTGATTCTTCTTGGCCTGCGCGTAAAGGGTCCACAGATGCGCGGCCTTCATGCGGCCGTCATTGCCGCTGACCTGGCCGAGAGTCTGGATCGCGTCGTCATATTTGCCCTGGGCAACGAGGGACAAGCCGAGAATCATTTTGCCTTCGCTCGGATCCTTCATGCCGCCTTTGGCGATCGCGGCACGCGCCGAAGCTTCGGCATCCGCGTAACGGCCATAGCCCCAATAGTCCTCGGCCATCTTGACGTCCTGCTCGCCGCTTTTGGACTTGGCAGCCGAGGCCGCCAGCATGGAGAGCGAACCGCGATCCTGGCTCGCATCCCGGCGCGCCTTGGCCAACCCGGGCAGATCGCTGGCTTTTACTTTGCCGGCGCTGACGCCCGCGTCGTAAAATTTCACCGCTTCGGTCGGATAGCCCAACTGGATGTCGATCTCGGCAGGCGTGATGTAATCGTCGGGCTCGGTCATGCTGCCGGTCATGTCCTTGAGGCGATAGAGGTAAAGCGCATCGATATATTTGATGCTTTTCGTGCCCAGACCGACATTGGTGAGCTGGCGCCAATCGTCCGAACGGTTGTACTCCACGGCCATCTGCTCGAGCGTCGCCACCGCGGCGCCCTGATCGTGCGAATTCGCCTCCGCGCCGAGGATGATTTCCATTGACGTCTGTGGCGGCTGCTTGCCCGCTGCCTTCGCCGCATCGACGGATTTCTGCGCGTAGAGCTTGGCGTTCGTCATATCCTTGAGATTGTAATAGGCCAGCGCCAGCACGCCCTCGGTCTGGGAATCCAGGCCATTGATGGCTTCGAGCTGCTTTCCGTAAGTCGCCACCTTCTGCCAATCCTTCTGCATCGAGCTCAGCAGCATGGCGTTGTGGAAGACTTCGGGCTTGTCGGCGGCCGGCATCACAGGCGAGGCGGCATTGGCCTGATAGGCGGTCGTCGCCGTTGCATAGTCCTTCGTTCCGATCGCTTCCGCCGCGACGAACTTGTTAATGAAATAGGTCTCGATCGGTGTCGGATTCGGAACGGCCTGCGCGGTTTTGATCGCGGTCCCGGCACCCGCATAGTCTTTCGCCTGCAGGTCCTTCTGAGCCTCTTGCAGCGCTTTGCCGATGGCCGGATTCGTCACCGCCTCGCTCGAAGACGGCTTGGACGGTGTCGAGGATTTGTCCTGTTTGTCGCCGCTGGAGCTTCCGCCGTAGTCCTCTATCTGCGCGAACGCGACGTCGGACCACACCAGCGCCCCTGCTGTGGTGCAGAGCAGTGCCGCGGTAAAAGCGGCGCGAACGAAATGCTTCTTCATCTGAGCTTCCTCGATTGAAATGGATACGGGCCGCGCATTCTGCTGTCGCGGTCCCTTGGGTTCGGAAACAGCAGTTTACTGTGGCCCTTGCGTGTGTCCAATGTGGCGTGGCGACCGCCATATTGCGCTGCACCCTGAAACCGCCTAGAGCGGTTCCAGGAAAAGTGCCCAGCGGTTTTCCATCCGGAACCGCGACAAAGCCAAGACATAGAGTGCGTTCGCGATTCCATGAAACGCGGACATGCTCTAAATGCCGAAAGACGCCAAAAATTGTCGCCGATGACCGCCGAACGCCCGAACGGCATCCCACCGGAGGCCGAAGACGCCTCTACCTCTGGTTTCAACAAATACGTGGGACCGCTGTTCCGCCTGCCGGACGCCGAGGGCGGCGCGGTGAAGCGCTTTGTCTTCGCGGTTGCCGATAAACATATGAATGGCTCGGGATCGGTGCATGGCGGCATGCTGATGAGTTTCCTCGACACGGCAATGAGCCGCACCTCGCGGCTCGATATCGGCGCGAAAAGCTGCAGCACGGTTTCGCTCAATTGCGACTTCGTCGGGCCGGGAAAACTGGGCGACGTGATCGAGGCGCGGGTGCGCGTCACGCGGCGTACGCGCACGATGGCGTTCATGGCGGCGCAGCTTGTCGTCGGCGAGCGCGTCATCGCGGTGGCGACCGGCCTGTGGAAAATCCTCGAAGCATGACGCTCGCCGGTTTCACCGAGACCAGGCTGATCGACCCGTTCGAGGTCTTCATCGGGCCGGTGTTCGAGCGCGGCGCCCCCGGCGACAAGACATTCGCGCTTCCCATCGACGCGCGCCACGTCAACGCGCGCGGCGTGATCCACGGCGGATTGCTGATGTCCTTCGCCGATTGCGCGCTCGGGCAAGCGGTGTGGGACGTCACCGACAGGGCGCCGTCCGTGACGCTGAACATGCAGGGCCAATTCCTCAAGCCGGCGAAGACGGGCGATATCGTGCTGGTCAAGCCCGAGCTGGTGAAGCGCACCAAGGCCTTTGTCTTCATGCGCGGCGATTTCATAGTGCAGAACGACACGATCTTCGCCGTCACCAGCGTCTGGAAGCTTCTGGGACAGTAATAAGGTAACCGCTTGTTTACCGTGCGGTGCGAGCCTGAGACGGGGCCAAAGGCTTTATTCCGCGTGGGCAAGCGAGCAGAGCTTGTGTTGGGCGCCGTGCAGTTGGGGCTGGAATACGGCGCCGCCAATCGCACGGGCATGCCGTCGCGCACCGACGCGCTGCGTCTGGTGCAGCGCGCGGCCGATGCCGGCATCACCAAATTCGACACCGCGCGCGCCTATGGCGACAGCGAGCATCGTCTGGGCGAGGCGCTGCGCACGCGCAAATCGGTGCGCACGATCACCAAGCTCAGCCCGCTTTCCGATCTCGATGCAAACGCATCGCGCGCCGAGGTTCGCGACGCCGTCGATGCCAGCATCGCCCAGTCGCTCTATGCCTTGCGCCGCGAACAGATCGATTGCCTGCTGCTGCATCGTGCCGCGCACATGACGGCGTTCGGCGGCGCGGTGTGGACACGCCTGCTGGAGCGCCTCGATGACGGCACGGTGCTGTCGCTGGGGGTTTCGGTGCAGTCGCCGCGCGACGCGCTCGCGGCGCTGGCATCGAGCGATGTCCAGCATATCCAGCTTCCGTTCAACCTGCTGGACTGGCGCTGGCGCCGCGCCGGCGTGACCGAGCGGCTTTGCGAACGCCCGGACGTCACGGTGCATGCGCGCAGCGTCTTCCTGCAGGGTTTGCTGGCGACGGACGATCATGCGATCTGGCCGGCGATCCCGGGCGTGCATCCCCTGGCGCTGCTGATCCGCCTGAACGCGCTGGTTGCCGAATTCAAGCGCGAAGGTCTTGCGGATCTTTGTCTCGCTTATGCGCGCGGGCAGGAATGGATCGACGGCATCGTCGTCGGCATGGAAACGCAGGCGCAGCTCGATTGCAATTTGCGCTTGTGCGTGCGCCCGCCGCTTTCGCCGCAGGATTGCGACGCGATCGAGCGCCGCATCTCGCCCGTGCCCGAGCAGCTTCTCGACCCGGCCCAATGGCCGAGAAAATCATGAGCGTGCCGCAGATGTTCCGTCTCGACGGCAGGATCGCCTTCGTCTCCGGCGCCGCCGGGCATCTCGGGCGCGCGATGGCGCGCGCATTGGCCGAGGCGGGCGCCCACGTCATCCTCAACGGCCGCGACGACAAACGTCTGCGCGATTTTGCCGCCGAGCTGAAAACGGCCGATCGCTCCGCGGAATGCGCCGCGTTCGATGTCGGTGACAGCGAGGCCGTGCGCAAATACTTCGGCGGGCTGAAACGCCTCGATATCCTCGTCAACAACGCCATCAGCATGACGCCCAAACCGCGCGCGGCGCTCGAGCCGTCCGATTTCTCGCAGACCTTTCAGAGCAGCGTCGTCGCCTCGTTCGAGTCGGTGCGCGCGGCACTGCCGGCCTTGCGCGCCGGCGTGAACGCCGCGGGCGAGGCCAGCGTCATCAACATCGCCTCGATGTACGGCGTGGTGTCGCCCGATTCGCGCCTTTACACCCAGCCGGAGCAGGCAAGCCCCTTCCATTACGGCCCCGCGAAAGCGGCGCTCATCCAGCTCACGCGGCATCTGGCCGCAGAACTCGGTCCCGAAACCATCCGCGTCAATGCGCTGGTGCCCGGCCCTTTCCCGCGCGCGGAGGTTGCGACAAGCGATCCGGCTTTCGCCGAGCGCCTTGCCGCTCGCACGATGCTGCGCCGCACTGGCGCCGCCGGCGAGATCGCCGGGCCACTGCTGTTCCTCGCCTCCCAGGCTTCCAGTTTCGTCACCGGCGCCGCCATCGCCGTCGATGGCGGATGGACGGCCTGGTGAGCTAGAACAAGGCGGGCAGGCGGATGACCATGGCATTTCTTTCTTCCTTCCGTGTCGGGCGCGACGCTGCGTATCCGCAATCCCTGCTGGAACATTTGCGGGATTTTCCGCTGCTCGCCGATGTCGGCGACGCGGCGCTGAAGCGACTGCTGGCAGAGGCGAACTGGTTCGGACTGCCGGGTGGCACGCTTCTGCAGCGCGACGGCGAAAACAACCACGCGCTGTTCCTGGTCGTGACCGGAGGCCTTGGCGTTTTCGTTGACGACGAGAAGGGCAGCAAGCGCCTTGTCGCCCATGTGCCCGCCGGCGAGACCGTGGGCGAGATGTCGCTTGTCTCCGGCGACACCGACCATTCCGCGCAGCTTGTCGCGCTGCGCGATACCGAATTGCTGCGCATCAGCCGCGAAGGTTTCGACAATCTCATCGCGCGCCACCCGCGCGTGATGATGAATCTCATGCGCATCGTCGTGAAGCGCTTGCAGGAAACCACCCATCAGCCGACCGATGGCGCGCGGCCCAAAACCTTCGCCATCGTGCCACTGCAGGAAGGCCTCAGCCAGGCGCACATCGCCAACCGGCTCGCGGCGGCGCTGATGACGATGGGATCCAAGGTCGGCGTGCTCGATGTCACGGCCGACGAAAACTCGGCGGATTGGTTCAACAATTTCGAAGCCGATCACGACGTCGTCTTCTATCGCGGTGACACGCCGACCAGTCCGTGGACCCAGCTCTGTATCCGCCAGGCCGATCGCGTCTTCCTGCTGGCACGCTCCGATCAGCCCTTGCCGCTGAAGCCGCTCGATCTGCCCGCGTTCAAGGAGCGCGCCACCGGACGCCCCGAATTGCTGCTGCTCCATCCCCCCGGCGTTGAATTCGAGTTGCCGGAACACTTTGCCATCCGCAGCGGCCTGTTCGAGTCGCATCACCACATCCGGCAGGGCCGTTCCGACGACATCGAGCGCCTGGCGCGATTCATCGCGGGCCGCGCGGTGGCGCTTGTCCTGGCGGGCGGCGGCGCGCGCGGATTCGCTCATATCGGCGTCGTCAAGGCGTTGAGCGAAGCCAACGTGCCGTTCGACAGCCTTGGCGGCACCAGCATGGGGGCGATCATCGCCGCCGGCATCGCCTGCGAATGGAGCTGCGAAGAGCTGACCGAACGGATGCGCGATGCGTTCGTCACCAAGAATCCGCTGTCGGATTACACGCTTCCGCTGATCGCATTGGTGCGCGGCAAGAAGGTCTCCAATCTTCTGCGCGAGCACTTCGGCGAAAAGCGCATCGAGGAATTGCCCAAGCCGTTCTTCTGCGTGTCGTCCGATCTGACAAGCGGCCGCGTGCATGTGCATCGCCAGGGGCCGTTGTGGCGTGCCTTGCGCGCGAGCGTGGCGCTGCCCGGAATCTTGCCGCCGGTGACGCATCACGGTCATCTGCTGGTCGATGGCGGCGTGATGAACAACCTGCCGGTCGATATCATGAAGCAGCATTCCTCCGGTCCGATCATCGCGTCCGACGTCACCGGTGAGGCGGATTTGCGTGTCGCCGACGACCGTTACGGCGAACGTCCGATCTGGTGGCTGATCGCGCAGCGCATGCGCGGCACGCCGTCGATCGTTTCCATCCTGATGCGATCTGGCACCGTGGGTTCGGAAGTGCAGCGCCGCCTGGCGCGCGAGCAGGCCGACTACATGTTCGAGCCACCGCTGCCCGACATCGGCCTGCGCGACTGGAAGAAATTCGACCGCGCCATCGCCGAAGGCTACAGCCACGCCCAAGCGCGCATCGAAGAGAAGGGCGTGCCGCTGGTCAACGTCTGGACCGACGGCCCCGCCGTCGCCATCCCGCACCGCGAAGCGGTGAGTTAAGCCGAGACCACGCTGATGGGCGTGGCGTTTCGATTCAAAATGTTCGCCCGTCCAGGCTGGTCCCGCTGCCAAGTGCCGTGCCAGATCAGGTGGGGGCAGCATGGCGCCGCTTTCCCGTGAACGAGGCTGCGCGATGGCGAGTGGATCGAAGGGCTGGATTCCACCCATCTGGCTGCTTGGGTTTTGCAATGCTCCGTTGGGGATTTTCGGTGCGGTCATGGTGATGACGGTGCCGCAAGTACTCGCGGCCAATGGCGTCTCCGAGCCGCGGATCGCGGCCATCGTCGCCATCGCCCTGATACCGGGCTTTAGCAGCTTTCTCGTTTCTCCGGTGCTGGACTGGCGCTTCAGCCGTCGTACCTACGCGATCGCGCTTACCGTGCTGGCAGCGCTGTTTCAGTTCGCGGCACTCCTGTTTGTGCGCAATCTCGCAATGCTGACGGCTCTGCTATTCGCGGCGTTCTTCATGGTGCAACTCGGCGTTGCCGCTGGCGGTGGATGGTTCGCGACGATCACGCGGACCGAAGACAAGGGCGCACTTGGCGGCTGGCTCAATGCAGGCAGTGTCGGCGCCTTCGGCATAACAGCCATAATCGCGATATTCCTGTTGCGCGATCTTCCTTTCGTCGCCGGTGCCGCGTTTCTGAGCACTCTTGTTCTGCTGCCCGTTCCGGTGATGGTCGCGATGACCGGATTGCCGGCTGACAGCAAGCTCGCCAGTGAAAGCTTCCGCGCCTTCTTTCGCGAACTGCTTGCACTTCTGCGCAACCGTTCGGTCTTGTGGGCATTGCTTTTCTTCGTCATGCCCGTGGGCTCCTTTGCGCTCACGAACACGGTGGGCGGAATAGGGCATCTGTTTGGCGCGTCGGAGCACCTCGTCGGCGTCATCGGGGGTGTCGGCGCCTCGGTCGCCGGCGTCTTCGGCGCGCTGGCCATTGTTCCGGTTCTGCGGCGTCACTCGCCGCTGACAATCTATGCTCTGGTCGGCGGCGTCGGCGCTGCGTTCACGCTGTTGCTCTGTGCGTTGCCATTGAGGCCCGAGGTTTTTGCTCTGGCCGTGCTCGGTGAAAACATGTTTCAGTCCGCGTCGTTTACGGTATCGACGACGATAATCCTGCGCACGATTGGAGAGGATAATCCGCTGGCCGCGACGCAGTGCGCCGTTCTGTTTGCCGCCATCTCACTGCCGATCAGCTACATGCAGGCCCTCGATGGACAGGGTTTCAGCTATGGCGGCGTGGTTGGAACGTTTCTCACCGATGGCGTGCTGACTCTCGCCGCCTGCGTATTATTGGGATTGTTGCTGCGGTTCGCGCGCGGGCGCGAATTCGGTGCCTAAACCAAAGACAGAGATGACCGTCCCATCGCGTAGAGAATCTAGACCGCCCCCAAACCCTTGCGATAGGGCAGCAGGTCCGCGAATTTCGGGTCGCGCTTTTCGGCCTTGGCTACGAAGCTTTCGCGCATGTCCACTTCGGGGTTGTACATGCCGGCCTGCCACACCGCGATGTAGTCCAGGCCGTCGGCGATGGAATGATCGCGCGCGTAGTTGATCATCACTTTGGAGCCATGCACCGCGAGCGGCGATTTCTCCGCGATCTCATTCGCCAGCTTCATCACATGATCGAGCATCTCGGCTTGCGTCGCGAACACGTCGTTCACGAGGCCCATCTCCAGCGCCTTCTTCGCGGGCAGGCGGCGGCCGGAATAGGACAGCTCGCGCACCATGCCTTGCGGCAGCAGATGGCACAGCCGCGGGAAGGTGCCGACATCGGCCGTCATGCCGATGTTGATTTCCTGGATGACGAAGAATCCGTCAGCCGTGATGTAGCGACAGTCGCAGGCGCTCGCCATGTCCACCGCGCCGCCGACGCAGCCGCCCTGAATCGCGATCAGCACCGGCATGCGCGCGCGCTCGAGGCAGTTGAACGTCTCCTGAATGTCGAGGATGCTTTGGCGCAGATTGGCGCGCACGCGGCCGCGTTCTTCTTTGCTTCCCGCAGCCGCCGTGCCTGCCGATCCGCCACTGGTGAACACCGAAAGATCCATGCCGGCGGAGAAGTGCTTGCCCGTGGACGAGATGACGATGACGCGCGCTTTCGCGTTGACGTCGATGTCCTTCACGATTTGCGGCAACTCGCGCCAGAATTCCGGCAC
>DASXFK010000092.1:0-18975 GCA_036489635.1 Rhizomicrobium sp.
CCCGTTCGGCGCGCCTTGCGCGGGCACGTCCACGAAGTCGGCGAACATCTGCGGCAGCGATTTTCCTTCCTTCAGAATCTTCTGCTTGTAGCCGGCGATCTCGTTGTAATGGACCTGACACAGATGCGCTGTGCCGTTGTAGAGGCCGTTGTCCAGCTTCAGCGGCTCATCCTTCACATAGCTGAACAGCACGTCGTAGCGACGCTTGCCGTCGAAGACCTGCACGCCCGTGCCACATGGATTCTTCGCATCCGCCTTCACGCCCGCGAGGATCGTGGTGATCGCGGCCATTGGATCGACGCTGCCCTTTTTCTGCGCGTCGGTGACGGGATATTTGGTCAGGTTATAAGGCGGATCGGCGAAGGTTGTGGGATCGTCGTTCTTGAACGTCACCTTCACGCGCTGGATTTTGCTGTGATGATCCGTCGAGTAGGAATCGTAGACCGCCGGCGCAATCGAACGCTCGCCGATTTTGCCGTTGGCCGTGGCATCGATCGTGGAATTCCAGAACAGGCTGACGACGCCGCTGGTCTGGAAATGGCTTTTCGCGTCATAACCGCCATTGGCGAAGCTCGCCTGATAATCCGTGTGCCCAAACGGAATCGACCAGAACGCGATGCTGTAGCCGACATCGAGCGTACCCGCCGCGATGGCCGGTGTCGCAAACAGCGCGGCCGCCAGCACGGAAGCGCGCAAACAAACTTGCCGCATGATCGTCTCGACTCTGGTTATATGCGGGCGTCAGGCGCCACAGCGAGATTAACGAGCCAGATCAACATGGTCCAATTATGACCGCGCGAAGGGGAGGGCCACATCCGGCGCCCGATCTAGCAGACCAGGTCGCATCCGGCGACCGGCGTGCGCTGGCCCGCGCCATCACGCTGGTCGAGTCCACAAAAGCCTCCGACCGCGATGCCGCCGAGGCGTTGCTCAGCGCGCTGTTGCCGCGGACGGGAAAATCCGTGCGGCTGGGAATTTCCGGCGCGCCGGGGGCGGGCAAATCGACGTTCATCGAAGCCTTCGGACAGTACCTTACAAACACCGGTCACAAGGTGGCCGTGCTTGCGGTCGATCCGTCTTCGCGCCGCTCCGGCGGCTCCATTCTCGGCGACAAGACGCGCATGGAAAAGCTGGCGCGCGATCCGGGCGCGTTCATCCGCCCGTCGCCGGCCGGAACGACGCTGGGTGGCGTGGCGCGGCGCACGCGCGAGGCGATGCTGCTCGCCGAAGCATCGGCTTTCGATATTGTCATGGTGGAAACCGTCGGCGTGGGGCAATCCGAGACCGCCGTGGCCGACATGGTGGATCTCTTCGTGCTGCTGGTGTCGCCTGGCGGCGGCGATGATCTGCAGGGCATCAAGCGTGGCGTGATGGAACTGGCCGATCTCATCCTCATCACCAAGTCGGACGGCGATCTGTTGAAGGGCGCGAACCGTGCTGCCGCGGACTATCACGCCGCGCTGCATCTGATGCGCCCGAAATACAAAGGCGTCTCGCCGGAGGTACTGAAAGTTTCGGCGCTGGAGAATTCCGGCATCGCCGAAGCGTGGACCGCGATGCGGACGCTGCACGAGAAGCTGGCCCGGGCAGGACATCTGCAAAAGCTGCGCAGCGCGCAGGCCCGGCGCTGGTTCTGGAACGAAGTGCAGGCGGCGCTGGCGGACGAGATCTCCACCGATCGAAAGATCGCCGCGCGCGCCCAGATGCTGGAGGAGGCCGTCGCCGAAGGGGAGGTGTTGCCCGATGCCGCAGCCCGTGCGCTCCTCCGTGCATTCCGGGGCGGCGCATGACAAACTCGCCGCATCACGACTCCATTGGGGGAAATGGCATGAAGGGGATTGTTGCGGTTCTGGCGCTCACCGGGGTGCTCTGCGCCTGCGAGGAACCGAGCCCGTTCGATGCCGGGCAGACATTCACCTACAATGGCAACCAATGGGCGGTCTCCGATCGCCAGGACCTGAACGAGTTGCAGATTGTGGCGGTGACCAGCTTGGCGACGGGCCTGGGGACGACCGCCGCCTATCGCTATTCCGTCGATGACTTTCCGCAACCCGTATTCTCAGCCGCCGTCAGGGGCTGGTTCCTGACCCGCGGCCGCCACTGCACGCCGGCTGAGGGCACGCTGGTCGCGCCCAAGACCTGGGTTTTCCAGTACCATTGCTGGCATCCCACCTTTTGAAGCGGCCGGCCGCGGCTTGACCGGGCCCGGCTCGCCCCTTATGAGGACGCCTCTTTTTTGGGAAGAATACCATGTCGCGCCGCTGCGAACTTACGGGCAAAGGCACCCAGGTTGGCCACAATGTCAGCCATGCCAACAACAAGACCAAGCGGATTTATCGCCCGAATCTGCAGGAAATCTCCTTTGCCAGCGAAGCCCTGGGCAATTCCTATCGCCTGAAGGTCTGCATGAACGCGCTTCGCTCGGTGGACCGTATTGGCGGTATCGACCCTTTCCTGATGAAGGCCAAGACCAGCTCACTTTCTGCACGAGCTTTGCGCCTCAAACGCCTGATTGCAAAGAAGACTGCAGCCTAATCCCCGATTGTTCCTGGGAGTCTCGGCCGGGAGCCCAGGCTTCTCTAGGCCGCGCGCTTGCCTAGCCGTGCGCGGTGGTGGCCGGGGTGTGCGAGGTGCGTCTTTTCCTCGACGAACAAGGAGATCAATTGTTCGGTCATGGCCCCGCCAAGCTGTTCGGCATCCACGAGGGTGACGGCCTTGCGATAGTAACGCGTCACGTCATGGCCGATGCCGATGGCGGTGAGTTCGACCGCGGATTTTGATTCGATGTCGTCGATCACATGGCGCAGATGGCGTTCGAGATAGTTCCCGGCGTTCACCGAAAGCGTCGAATCGTCCACCGGCGCGCCGTCGGAGATCACCATCAGGATCTTGCGCTGCTCCGGGCGGTGAACGACGCGGTTGTGTGCCCACATCAACGCTTCGCCGTCGATATTCTCCTTGAGAAGGCCTTCGCGCATCATCAGGCCGAGATTCTTGCGCGCGCGCCGCCAGGGTTCGTCCGCGGCCTTGTAGACGATGTGGCGCAGGTCATTGAGGCGTCCCGGATGCGGGGGCTTGCCGTCCGCGATCCATTTCTCGCGCGACTGGCCGCCTTTCCAGGCACGCGTCGTGAAGCCCAGGATTTCGGTCTTGACCGCGCAGCGCTCCAGCGTGCGAGCCAGGATGTCGGCGCACATGGCCGCGACCATGATGGGGCGGCCGCGCATCGAACCGGAATTGTCGAGCAGTAGCGTGACCACCGTGTCGCGGAACGTCATGTCCTTCTCCTGCTTGTAGGAGAGCGGATACATCGGATCGATGACGATGCGGGGCAGGCGGGAGGCATCAAGCAGGCCTTCCTCGAGATCGAATTCCCAGCTTCGATTTTGCTGCGCCATCAGCAGGCGCTGAAGCTTGTTAGCCAATCGCGCCACGACGCCCTGCATGGTGGCGAGCTGCTGATCGAGGAAGGCGCGCAGGCGCGTGAGTTCTTCGGCATCGCAAAGCTCGGTGGCGGCGACCATTTCGTCGAACTGCGTGGTGTGGATGCGATAGCCCCATTCGTCCGCGCCCGAAAACGGCTGGTCCGGGCGCCACGGCTTCGCGCCGTCGTCGGATTCCTGCTCTTCGGAGACTTCTGACATCTGGTCGGCCTGCATTTCGGCCGCGACGTCTTCACCTTCCTCGCCGTCGCTTTCGCTCATCTGGGCTTCGGCGGACTGGCTGTCGCTTTCGGACTCGCTTTCGCCGCCTTCCTGCTGCTCCGGCTCGCCCTCGGAGCTTTCCTCGCCTTCAGCCTCGGCGTCATCGGCGAGGTCGTCCCCCATTTCGAGATCGCGCAGGATGGTGCGGGTGAGCTTGGCGAACGCTTTCTGATTGCGCATCGCGTCTTCGAGTTTCGCCAAATCCTTGCCGGCGCGTTCTTCGATCCATGGCCGCCACAGATCGACGGCCAGCTTCGCGCTTTCCGGCGGCGCTTCGCCGGTGAGCTTCTCGCGCACGATGAGGCCTATCGCCTCGGCCAGCGGTGCATCTTCGCGGCTGCGGACCTTGGCAAGGCCTTTGGAGTTCAGGCGCTGCTCAAGATTGGCGGTGAGGTTCGCGGCCACGCCTTTCATCGCGTTCGCGCCGATGGCTTCGACACGCGCCTGTTCGGCGGATTCGAATACCGCCGCCGCATCGGTCGATTGCGGGCGGTATTGATCGTGGACGGAATCTTCGTGATAGGCTCGGCGCAGCGCATAGGCGTCGCCCTGTCCGCGCACGATGGCGATCTCGCCCGGCGGCAAGTTGCGCGAGGGCAGCGGCAACCGCGCCTTCAGACCCTTCAGCGCCGGCGGCTCGGCGGAGAAATTGACTTCCAGCTCAGGCTCACCGGCAAGCGCCCGCACAGCGGTGCCGACGGCGCGCTTGAAGGGTTCGGCGGGGTTCTCGGGTTTCATGATGAAAAAACGAGTAGCGAATAGCGAGCAGCGAGTAGCAGGAACGGCGCGCTATTTGCTATTCGCCATTCGCTATTCGCCCGCTTCGTCACGCCACCAGAACCTTGGCCGCGCTTTCGGGCAATTCCTCGCCGAATGCGCGCTGGTAGAACTCCGCCACGCTGGCGCGTTCCAGTTCGTCGCATTTGTTAAGGAAGGTGAGGCGGAAGGCGAAGCCGATGTCGTTGAAGATCTCGGCGTTCTCGGCCCAGGTGATGACGGTGCGCGGGCTCATCACGGTGGAAAGATCGCCGTTGATGAAGGCGTTTCGCGTCATGTCCGCGACGCGAACCATCGCGGAGATCTGCTTCTTCTTTTCCGGCGTGTCGTAGGTGGGCACCTTGGCAAGAACGATGTCCACCTCGTTGTCGTGCGGCAGATAATTGAGGGTCGCCACGATGCTCCAGCGGTCCATCTGGCCCTGATTGATCTGCTGGGTGCCGTGATAGAGGCCGGTGGTATCGCCCAAGCCGATGGTGTTGGTGGTCGAGAACAAACGGAACGCGGGATGCGGGCGGATCACGCGGTTCTGGTCGAGCAGCGTGAGCTTGCCTTGCACTTCCAGCACGCGCTGGATGACGAACATCACGTCGGGGCGGCCGGCATCGTACTCGTCGAACACCAGCGCCACGGGATGCTGCAGGCACCAAGGCAACAAGCCTTCGCGGAACTCGGTAACCTGCTTGCCGTCCTGCAGAACGATGGCGTCCTTGCCGATCAGGTCGATGCGGCTGATGTGGCTGTCCAGATTGATGCGGATGCACGGCCAGTTCAGCCGGCTCGCCACCTGCTCGATATGCGTCGACTTGCCGGTGCCGTGATAGCCCTGGATCATCACGCGGCGGTTGTGCGCGAAGCCCGCCAGAATGGCGAGCGTGGTCTCGCGATCGAAGCGATAGGCGGCGTCGCGCTCGGGCACATATTCGTTGCCCTGCTTGAACGCGGGCACTTTCATCTTTGCGTCGAAACCGAATGTTTCGCGCACATCGACCGTGGTGTCGGGCGCGCCCGCCGCGTCGAGGCCTTGAGGCTGCATGTTCATCGAGGGCAAATCCGGCATGAAATTCGCTGGGCGGAGAGTCCGTTGCTTGGGCGAGGGCTCCTTGGAGCCCTAGGTCAGCCCGGAGGCGCGCAAAACGCCGTAGGCCTTGATAACCTGTTTCAGACGCTCCTCGGCGCCCCGATCGCCGCCGTTCGCGTCGGGATGAAACCGCTTTACAAGTTCCTTATACCGCGCTTTCACCTGCTGCAAGGTTGCCGTTTCGTCCAGATTCATCACTTCAAGCGCAACCAGTTGCGGGCGCAGCAACTTGCGTTCCGGAGCCCGCGGTTTGGGCTTTTCCGCTGCGTCACCGAACACGCCGTATTGGTCGTCATACATCGGCTCGTTATGCCCGTTGCGCATACGCGCCGCGCGCTTGCCGAGCGGCCATGTGGGGCGATGCCCGATGATGGCATCGACTCGGAATGCCTCGATCTCTTTTTCGCTCATGCCGGAGAAGTAGTCCCATTTCTCGTTATGCGCGCGCGCGTGCTGGAGGCAGACCCAAAGATGCTCGTGCAACTGCTCGCGGCTCTTGGGCACGCGATAGATGCCTTCGCCGGCGCAGCCTTGTTCGTCGCAGGCGCGCGTCGTGGTTTTTTGCGGAGCCTGCACATCGGGCTTGATGCGCATGTCGCGTCCGAAACGGGGCTTGTAGTCAGGCTCGGCCATGCGCGAATTATGGGGACGAAGGATTAAAAAACAACGGCTTGACAGAAGAGTTTGCGTGGCGGAAGCAGTCGCGATGCGCGTTGCCGAGACCATCCGCGAAAAGCTCGCTGCCGCCTTCGTGCCGAGCGAGCTGGTGGTGGAAGACGAGAGCGCCCAGCATCACGGACATGCCGGCAGCCGCCCCGAGGGCGAAACCCATTTTCGCGTCGCGATCGTTTCTTCCGCGTTCGCCGGGTTGTCGCGCGTGGAGCGTCAGCGGCGCGTCTATGCCGTGCTTGCCGAAGAGCTTAGTGGGCGCGTGCATGCGCTGTCATTGGCGGCGCAGGCGCCTGGCGAAGCCACGCGCTAGTTCTGGGCCGATTTCTCCACCGGTGCGGGCGGTGTCACGCGCAGGGCGGTGATCTGGTTGCGCTGGCGGCGCAGGATCTCGAACTTGAATCCGTGGAAAGCGAAACGCTGCCGCGCCTCCGGGATGGTGCGGGCTTCATGGATGACCAGGCCTGCGACGGTCGTGGCGTCGTCCTCGGGAAGTTCCCAGTTCAGTTCGCGGTTAAGGTCGCGCACCGGCAGCGTGCCATCGACGATGTAGGAGCCGTCCAGCTGCTTGCGGATGTGTCCGCGCGTGCCGGCTTCCTGGTCGTCGGGAATATCACCCAGAATTTCGTCGAGAATGTCCTCGCGCGTCACCACGCCTTGCAGGGCGCCATATTCGTCCACCACCAGCGCAAAGTGCGAGCGGCGCTCGCGGAAGGCGTGAAGCTGCTCCTCCAGCGTCGTGGTATCGGGCACGAACCACGGCGCGGTCATCAGCGAAAGGATATCGAAATCGCCCAGCACGCCGCGGCGCTCGGTATATTCGCGCACGACGTCGTAGGTGCGCAGGACGCCGACGATATTGTCGGGCGTTTTGCGCCACACCGGCACGCGGGTGTGATTGGCTTCTATCAACGCTTCAAAGAGGTCCTCCGTCGGCAGATCGGCGTTCACGGCCGCGATCGCTTTGCGATGGACCAGCACGTCGGCGATCTGAAGCTCGCGCAAGTCCAGAACGCCGGTCAGCATGTCGCGATGGCCCCGCTCCATATGGCCTTCTTCGTGGTGAACTTCCACGGTGCCGCGGATTTCCTCGTGCGGGGCGACCACTTCTCCGCTTTCCTCCTGGCGGATCCCGAACAGCCGCAACACGCGCCACACGATCCACTGCACGGTGAGCACGATGGGCGCCAATATCGCCACGACCCAGCTCACCGGCGTAGCGACCACCAGCGCGAACTTGTCCGTGCGCGCGATGGCGAGCGTCTTGGGCAGCACCTCGGCGAAGATCAGGATCACGATGGTCATCACCGCCGTGGTGATGGCGACCGCGGTGGGGCCGTAGCGAACCGAGAGCACTTCGGTGGCAATGGAGGAAGCCAGGATGTTGACGAATGTGTTGCCCAGCAGCAGCGCCCCGATCAGCCGTTCGCGATGTTCGACCATGCGGTTGATGCGCCGTGCGTTCGGCGAGCCTTCCTTCTCGAGCTGGTGCATGCGCCCGCGCGACACAGCAGTCAGCGCCGTCTCTGAACCGGAGAAGAAGCCGGAAAAGACCAGCAGCACGATGACGGCGCCGGGCGTGATCAGAAGGGTCGTATCCATTGGCGGCATTCCCGAAAGGGCGGTTGGAACAATGTAGCGCGAGGATCAGGCGGCGAGCAGGGCCTGCACGGCATCCATCGGCACGTCGCTGGTGACAAAGGCTTGGCCGATTCCCCGCGCCAGAATGAAGGTCAGCTTGCCATCCCTGGCTTTCTTGTCGTGCAGCATGTGACGCATCAGCGTGCCGGCGCTGGGGCGCGGCCCGGAAATCTCCGCGATGGCGGCGGGCAGGCCGATGCTGCGCAGGTGCCGCGCGACGCGTTCGGCGTCCGCGCCGGGCGCCAGGCCAAGCTGCGCCGACAGCCGGAAGGCCAAAGCGGTGCCGATGGCGACGCCTTCGCCATGCAACAGCCGGCCGGAATAGCCGGTCGCGGCCTCCAGCGCATGGCCGAATGTGTGGCCGAGATTGAGCAGCGCCCTGTCGCCGGTTTCGCGTTCGTCGCGGGCGACGATGTCGGCTTTCATCTGGCAGGAATGGGCGACGATCCTGGTCAGGGCCACGGCGTCGCCTTTGAGCGCGGTGGCCGCGTTGGCTTCGAGCCAGGCGAAGAAATCCACATCGCCGAGCGCGCCATATTTCACGACCTCCGCGTAACCCGCGAGCCATTCGCGCTTGGGCAGCGACGACAGCACCGCGATGTCCGCGATCACGATGCGCGGCTGGTGGAACAGACCGATGAGATTTTTTCCCTCCGGCGTGTTGATCGCCGTCTTGCCGCCCACGGAGGAATCCACCTGTGCCAGCAACGTCGTTGGAACTTGCGCGAAGTCTATGCCGCGCTTGAGGATGCCGGCAGCAAAGCCGGCAAGATCGCCGATCACGCCGCCGCCCAGCGCCACGATCAGCCCGCCGCGCTCCACTCCGGCGTTGAGCAGCGCGCTCGACAATCTTTCAAGCCCGGCAAAGCTCTTGGTCGATTCGCCAGCCGCCAGCACGATGGGACGTGCGTCGATGCCCGCGCCGCGCAAAGTGGCAAGCAGCGGTTCCAGATAAAACTTCGCCACGCGATCGTCAGTGATCACGGGCACGGCGCCGCGCACGTGCGGCTTGAGCAATTCGCCGGCACGCCCCAGCAAGCCGCTGCCGACATGGATGTCGTAGCTGCGGTCGCCGAGCGAAACTTTCACTGTCTCGCTCATGCGGCGACATCCCGTTCGCGCAGCGCGCATAGAATGCGTTCGACTACGTTGGAATGCGGGCCATCCTCGGTGTCGACGATGAGATCGGCCTGGGCATAGATCGGCTCCCGGTCTTTCAGCAGTTTCTCAAGGATGTCACGCGGATTGCCGTTGCGCAGCAGAGGCCGCGTATCGCGGCGGCCCACGCGGGCAACCAGGGTGTCGAGCGGCACGCGCAGCCACACCGACATGGCCTGCGATTTGATGCGCGCGCGGGTGTCCGCATCGATGAACGCGCCGCCACCCGTCGCCAGCACATGCGGGGCTTCGGCCAGCAGCCGCGCGATGACCTTGCGCTCGCCATCGCGAAACGCCGGCTCGCCGAATCGCTCGAAGATTTCGTTTACCGAACAGCCCGCCGCCGCCTCGATTTCCTGGTCCGCATCCCGGAACTTCACGCCGAGCTTCGCCGCCAGCCGCTTGCCGACGGCGCTCTTGCCCGCACCCATCATGCCGATCAGCGCCGCTGTGCGCTTTAGTCCGCTCATGTCTTTCGCTTACCACGCCGGCGGGGCTTGCGCGAAGGCCGTGCTTTCCCCACAAGGAGATGCGGGGGCCGGCGCAGAGAACGAGGCTTGGACATGGGTTGGACGGCGCGCATCATCCTCGCGGTCATTGTGGTTCTGCTTGTGGGAACTTGCGTGCTTGGCTATTACGAAAGCACGAAGCCGCCGTCTCAAACGACTGTGGAGCAGCCGGTGACGCTGCCGCAAAACGGATAAAACGGGCGAATGAAGCCCGATAGCGCCAGCGCCATCGAAGCCTTTCTCGACATGATGAGCGCCGAGCGGGGGGCGAGCCGCAATACCCTGGATGCTTATCGCCGCGATCTGCTGGCCTTCGACGCCGAACTCGCCAGGCGGGGCGCCGGCGTGCGCGGCGCCGATCGCGAGGCGGTGCGGAAATTTTTGGCCGGTTTCGCCGCATCCGGCGGCAAGGCATCGTCGCAGGCACGCAGGCTTTCGTCTCTCAGACAGTTCTACGCCTTCGCCTACACCGAGGGCTGGCGCAAGGACGATCCGACAACGGCCATCGATGCGCCACGCAAGGACAAGATCCTTCCCAAAATTCTTTCGCAGAGAGATATCAAGGATTTGATCGTGGCCGCGCGCGATCAATTCCCGGACAAGAAAGCGTCTCCCAAGCCCGAGGTGAATCGCCTCGTCTGCATTGTGGAGCTTCTTTACGCCTCCGGCCTGCGTGTGTCGGAACTGGTTTCGCTGCCGCTGGCCGCGGCGCGCACGAAGCAGGGGTTTCTGATCGTGCGTGGCAAAGGCGACAAGGAACGCATCGCGCCCTTGAACCGAAATGCGAAGAACGCCATCGACTCGTATCTCGATGTCCGCGCGGAATTCGTCGGCGGGAAGGAGAGCAAATATCTCTTCGCCTCGCGCGGCGCGCAGGGCCATCTCACGCGCCGCCGCTGTCATCAGCTTCTCAAGGAATTGGCGGTGAAAGCAGGTATCGATCCGAAGAAACTCTCGCCGCATGTCCTGCGCCACGCCTTCGCCACGCATCTGGTCGAAGGCGGCGCGGATTTGCGCAGCGTGCAAACGATGCTCGGTCACGCCGATATCGCCACGACGCAAATCTACACGCACGTCGCCAGCGATCGGCTGAAGCAGACCGTCGCCTCGGCGCATCCACTGGCACGGGCCAAAGCGAAGCGGTAGAAGAACCCAAACGCCATTGAGGATGCCATGAGCTTTCGTCCCGTCGCGCGGCGCGTGCCGCCTAGACTTTATCGCTCCAAATTGTTCGTGCCGGGATCGCGCGAGTCATTGTTCGAGAAGGCGGCGGCGAGCGCGGCCGATGTCGTGTGCCTCGATCTCGAAGACGCGGTCGCGCCGAGCGACAAGGAAAAAGCGCGCGACAATATCGTCGCGGCGCTCCACGATGTGAACTGGGGCAAAAAGCTCGTCACAGTGCGCGTCAACGGCCTCGACACCAACTTCTGTTACCGCGACGTGATCGCGCTGGTGGAGAAGGGCGGCGAACGTCTCGACGCCATCATGATCCCGAAAGTGGGTAGCGCCGCCGACATCTACGCCATCGACATGCTGGTCACGCAGGCGTCGTCCTTCGCAGGCCGCAAGAAGCAGATCGGCCTCGAAGTCATCATCGAAACCGTCGCCGGCCTCGGCGCTATCGATGAGATCGCCGGTTCGTCGCCGCGCCTGGAGACGCTGCATTTCGGCGCCGCGGATTACGCGGCGTCGCAAGGCATGCGCACCACCAACATCGGTGGCGGCAATGCGGATTACGTGATGCTCACCGACGGCCCCGGCGAACGCGAGCGGCATTGGAACGATCTGTGGCACTTCCCGCTGTTTCGCATGTGCCAGGCGGCCCGCGCGCACGGCATCGTGCCGATCGACGGTCCATTCGGCGATTACTCCGACGCCGACGGCTTTCGCGTGCAGGCCAACCGCACCGCGATCCTCGGCTGTGAGGGCAAATGGGCGATCCATCCCAGCCAGGTCGCGCTCGCCAACGAGATCTTCACGCCGCCGGAGAAGGAGGTGAAACGCGCCGAATCCATTCTCGCTGCCATGAAGGATTCGCACGAGAAGGGCATGGGAGCGGTCGCGCTCAACGGCGTGCTGATCGATGCCGCCTCGATCCGCCAAGCGCAAGTCATCGTCAGCCAGATGAAGATGATCCGCGAGCAGGCCTCTTCAGCATAATGATGGATCGGGCTGGCACTTTGCGACCGGCAACCCATTTATTTGACAGATGCAACCGCGATTGCCACTTTCGGGCCCTGTTTCCGGCCTAAATCTCTTCTTTAAGTCAGACCGATAACCGAATGACGACGCACACATTTCTCGAATTCGAACGCCCCATTGCCGAGCTCGAAGGCAAGATCGAGGAGCTGCGCCAATTGGCGGTGGCCGATCCTGCCATGGATATCAGCGGCGATGTGGGCCGCCTGCAGACCAAAGCCAACGATCTCGTCAAGACAACCTATGCCAAGCTGACGCCCTGGCAGAAGGCGCTAGTGGCCCGGCATCCCGCGCGGCCGCATTCGTCCGATTACATCGCGACCCTGATCGACGAGTTCACGCCGTTGGCCGGCGATCGGCTGTATGGCGAGGATCGCTCGGTTGTGGCTGGGCTCGGAAGATTCCGCGGCAAGTCGGTCGCCGTGATCGGTCAGGAAAAGGGCAACGACACCAAGAGCCGGTTGCATCACAATTTCGGCATGGCGATGCCGGAAGGCTATCGCAAGGCGCAACGCATCTTCGACTTGGCCAACCGTTTCCATCTGCCTGTGATCGCGTTTGCCGATACCCCGGGCGCTTACCCCGGCGTGAGCGCGGAAGAGCGCGGGCAGGCGGAAGCCATCGCGCGCGCCACGCAGGCGTGCCTCAATCTCGGCGTGCCGTTCGTCGCCACGATCATCGGCGAGGGCATGTCGGGCGGCGCGCTCGGCATCGCGGTCGCGAACCGCGTGTTCATGCTGGAACATTCGATCTACGCTGTGATCTCGCCGGAGGGCTGCGCCTCGATCCTGTGGCGCAGCGCGGACAAAGCGCAGGACGCGGCGCAGGCCATGCGCATCACCGCGCAGGATCTGTTCGATCTGAAAGTCATCGACGCAATCGTGCCCGAACCCTCGGGCGGCGCACATCGCGTCCCGTTGGAAACCATCGAAGCCGTCGGCGAAACCGTCGCCAAGGCGCTCAAGGAAATGGAAGGCCTGTCGGCGGACGAGTTGCGCCGTCAGCGCCGGCAGAAATATCTCGCCATAGGCCGCGATCTGGCGGTCTAAGCGCATTGCGTCCGATGTAATTTATTTTGGGCAGCCGGCGCCTGGCTTTTGGGCCTTCAACTGCCTTGACAGCGTCACGGTGCCAGAGTATATTCACACCATCCCTAGAACTATGTCCTGACAAAAGCGGGTGCAAAAGGCGGCTGTTTTCCGCGTTTGCCTGCCGTCCGCGGCCATGCAGAATCGTTGCGATCCGAAATATCGATCCAGGTTGGAGCATGGCATGAAGTTCGGCGTGGGTCAGGCGGTGCGGCGGACGGAGGATATCCGCTTCGTCACGGGGCATGGTCAGTACACGGACGATCACAGGTTCGCCCACGAGACCTATGTGGCGTTCCTCCGCAGCCCGCATGCGCACGCGAAACTGGTGTCGATCGCCACCGATGCGGCGAAAGCAGCGCCGGGCGTGGTCGCGGTGCTGACGCAAGCCGATCTCGATGCGGCGGGCGCACAGCCGATGGAATCCAAAACGCCGGTGAAGGGGCGCGACGGCGCGTTCCCCAAAGGCGTCGCCAAGACATTTCTGGCGGCGGACCAGGTGACATTCGTGGGCGAAGCGATCGCAATGGTGCTCGCCGAGACCTTGGCGCAAGCGAGCGATGCCGCCGAACTGATCGATGTCGAATACGAAGAGATGCCCGCGACCGGAACGCTGGACGCAGCGGCGGGCGGTGCGATCTGGAACACTGTCCCGAACAATCTCTGTCTCGATTGGGCAGACGGCAAGGAAGACGAGGTCAACGCCGCCTTCGCCAACGCCGCGCATGTCGCCAGCGTCGATATGGTGCAGAACCGCATCGTCGTGAACTCGATGGAGACGCGCAACGCCATCGGGCTTTACGATGCGGCGACGGAGAGCTTCACGTTGTATTCCGGCAACCAGGGCGCGGGCGGCTTGCGCAATTCGGTGGCGAAAGCGATCGGCGCGGCGCCGGAGAAGGTGCGCGTAGTGTCGTCCGATGTCGGCGGCGGTTTCGGCATGAAGGCCGGGCTTTATCCGGAGCAGGGCGCGGTGCTGGTGGCGGCGAAGATCACCGGCCGTCCTGCGCGCTGGTCGTCGGATCGCACCGAGGCGTTCCTCGCCGATCACCATGGCCGCGACATGCACACTTTGGCGCAAGGCGCATTCGACAAGGACGGCAAGTTCCTCGCGCTGCGCTTCACCGGCACGGCGAATTTGGGCGGCTATCTTTCGGGCTTCGCGCCGTTCATCCCCACGCTCGCGGGCAGCCGCATCTTCGGCGGTGTTTATCACGTGCCGGCGTTCTACACGAACATCAAGTGCTACTTTTCCAACACCGCGCCGGTGAATGCCTATCGCGGCGCGGGGCGCCCGGAAGCTGCGTATTATATCGAACGGCTGATGGATGTTGCCGCCAGGAAATGTGGCCTCGATCGTATCGAAATCCGCCGCCGCAATCTGCTGACGCCAGACGAGCTGCCGTACAAGAACTGGTGGGGCGTCGCCTTCGACTCCGGCGATTATCCGCGCATGCTGGACGAGGCGCTGCGCCGCGCCGACGTCGCCAACTTCGCCGAACGCCGCAAGCGATCGCAAGCGCGCGGGAAAAAGCGCGGGCTGGGCATCGGCTATTATGTGGAGATCACCGCAGCGGCAGGCACCGAACCGGCGGCGGTGAAGTTCACCGACAATGGCGGCGTGGAGATTTTCGTCGGCACCCAATCCAACGGGCAGGGCCACGAAACGGCGTTCGCGCAAGTGGTGGCGGAGAAGCTCGGCGTGCCGTTCGAGTCCATCGCCGTGAAGCAGGGCGACAGCGATTGGGTGAACGGCGGTGGCACGGGCGGCTCGCGCTCACTGAACATGGCGGGGGGCGCGCTGCTCGGCGCATCGGACAAGGTGATCGAGAAGGGCAAGAGCGCGGCCGGTCAGCTGATGCAGGCAGGCGGCAAGGAGGTGACATTCGATGTCGCCGAAGGCGTCGGCCGCTTTCGTGTGGCTGGCGAAGGCCGCGCCATCACGGTTCCCGAACTCGCCATCACCTTGAAGCGCGACAAGCTTCCCGGCTTCGAAGATGGCCTGGACAGCGACGCCGTGTTCCAGGGCGCGGCGTCCACCTTCCCGAATGGCTGCCACATCTGCGAAGTGGAGGTCGATCCCGAGACGGGCCATGTGCAAGTGGTGTCCTATAGCGTGCTGGACGATTTCGGCCGTGTCATCAATCCCATGCTCGTCGCCGGGCAGGTGCATGGCGGCGTGACGCAAGGCTTGGGGCAGGTCATTCTCGAGAACTGCGTGTACGACGCGCAAACCGGCCAATGCCTCACCGCGAGCTTCACCGACTACGCGATGCCGCGTGCCGAAGACGTTCCCGATATCGACTTCGCCTATGAAGAGATCCCGTGCAAGACGCATGAGATGGGCGCGAAAGGTTGCGGCGAAGCGGGCACCGTCGGCGCGCTGCCTTCGGTGATGAGCGCGGTGTGCGATGCCATCGGCGTCGATCATCTGGACATGCCCGCGACACCGGAACGCGTGTGGCGCGCGCTGCGGGTGAAAAATTGACAGTCTATGGCGGCGGAGTGAAGGTCCAAGCATGACCGCGAATGTCAAAGCTCTCGATGACGCGCGCCCGCAGCGCCGCAAGCCGGAAAGCCTCGCCAAGTTGAAAAAGTCCGCACGCAAGCTGTTCGTCGAGCGCGGCTATCATGCCACGCGTCCGCAGGATATTTCGCGTGAAGCGGGCCTCGGCCACGGCACTTTTTATCTGCACTTTCCCGACAAGCGCGCCTGCTTTCTCGATTTTGTGGACGATGCGCGAAACGAGCTCGACGAATATCTCAGCGCCAAGCGGGTGCCGGGGCAGACGCTGGAGCAACTCATCGCCAGCGCGCTGCACGCGATCTACGAATATTCCGCGAGCCATCCGGGCGTGCTGAACGCCGCGATGACCGACGAAGCGATCATCGATGCAGAAGGCGTTGCGGCCAAGCCATTGCTGCAGCGCTGGGGCGAAGACTGGGCGCAGATGGTGCGCGAAGCGACCCGCGATGGCCGCGCGGCGAAGAACTACGACGCCGACATCATCGGCCAGGCGATCCTCGGCGCCATTCACCAGACGGCGAGCGAAGGTTATCGCTCCGGCCGCAATCGGGAGAACGTGGTGAAGAACCTCACGCGCTTCCTGGTGCGCGCGCTGGCGCCTTGATTTGGCGCCCTGATTGACTCCACCGTCGGCACACTGACAAAATATCAGTTCAAGAACGGAGGCGCTCGATGGCGCGGCTTTCCTATACGAAAGACGAGATTCTCGCGGATCACGCCTATGCGAAACCGCAGGTCGAAGCGGGCTACCGCCTGCATGGTGGGTTCGACGAACACGGCAAATACGTCTCGCCGCGCACGTTGCATCGCTGGCCGGCGATCGAAGCTTGGGCGGAAGCGTTGCGCGGGCGCGGCCATGATCTGATCGACTCTTCGCAACAGTTGATGGTCGCCGGTTCGTTTCCGAATGTCGCGCAGCAAGGTTTCCTGCTCGAACACGGCATGGGGCAGACGCTGTGGGATTCGCTCTCCGTCACCGGGGTGATCGAGGCGCGCGGCAAGCGATTGGCGGAAGCCTCCGCGCCGGATTTTCAGGACATCATCGTCGAGGACATCACGCAAACTGCCACCGGCCACCTGAGCAAGGGGCTGCTGATCGCACATGGCCTGGATGAAGGTGGCGACGCGGCGCGCGGCGAGGGCGGTCACGACGCGATGTGGTTTGCGGTGCGCGACATGCTGTTCGGCAAGGACGCTTATCCGCACGCGGAGATTCCGGAGTCGCTGGCCAAGCCGCAGACCGGCCGGCTGATGCCGCAACTTCCCGCCGAGCATGAGAACTGGATCATGCTGCTGATGAACGTGCTGATGATCGAGATCCGCGCGGAGAACTTCTTCAACTTCTGCACTGCCGTGATGCGCGATCCACGCAATTTCCGCGATCGCCGCGATGTGGCAACGCACGCCGCCGATCTGGTGGACCGCATCCGCCAGGATGAGTCCCCGCATGTCGGCTATCTCACCGTGGTGATCTCGGAGCTGCGCAGCTTCACCTTCAGGACAGTGGAGGGCGGCACCATCAAAGGCCGAGACTTCATCGACCCCATCTGGAACGGCATGGTGCATTGGCATGCGGTGACGAATGTCGAATGGGATCGCGAACAGACGCACAAGGAATTCGAGACCCTGTTCCGCGAGCGCGCGGACGGCGAGAAACTTCTCGCGCAATTCAACAATCTCGGCCTGAAGGAAGCGGCGTGATGAAGGACTTTCGCGGCAAGACTGCTTTCGTCACCGGTGGTGCGAGCGGCATCGGACTCTCCATGGCGCGCGCGTTCGGTCGCGCCGGGATGAACGTGTTACTCGCGGACATCGACGAGAACGCGGCGAAGGCCGCCGCCGATCAGTTCGCGTCCGAGCAGATCAAAGCGGTGCCAGTGCAATGCGATGTCAGCGACCACGCCAGCATCCGTGCGGGAGCGCTCGCCGCCGTCGCCGCGTTCGGCAAGGTGCATGTGCTTTGCAACAACGCAGGCGTCGCCGTCGGCGGCGAGATCGCGAATGTGAAGGACAAGGATTGGGATTGGATCGTCGATGTCAATCTGAAGGGCGTCGTGTACGGCACGCAGACCTTCGTGCCGCTGATCAAGAGCCACGGCGAGGGCGGCCACATCGTCAACACCGCCTCGATGGCCGGCATGATCGCACCGCCGGGCATGGAGCCTTACACCGCCACGAAGTTCGCGGTCGTTGCGATGAGCGAAGGCTGGGCGCAACAGCTCGCGCCGGACAACATCGGCGTCTCGGTCCTATGCCCCGGCTTCGTGAAGACGCGCATCCATGAGAGCGGCCGCGCGCGGCAGGACAAATATGGCGGCCAGGGCGATGTCGATGCGCTGGGCCAGGGCGCGAGCGAAGCGGCGCAGATGGTGCTCTCCGGCATCGATCCCGACGTCGTGGGCAACCGCGTGGTCGAAGCGATCCGCGACAACGAGCTTTACATCTTCACCCATCCGCAGATGAAAGAGTTCGTTCAGATGCGCTTCGCCGGCATCATGGCGGCATTCGATACCGCCGCGAACAGTCCCGCCTTGAAAGCTGTCAGAGAATGGGCCGCGCCCATGCCGCGTGCAGCGACGGATCGGAAGTAGGTTTCATCGGGCCCAAGTAATCGACAACACAGGCGGCTTGTCGCGATTAACGTTTCGACGCGAATACTTGATGTGCAACCGTTGGTTGATTGCTTTAGTGATTCGTTTTTGCAAACGTTACGAACAGCGCAGTCCAAGTGCGCGTGTCGGGCGTCTGGCTCAGTACAGTAAAGTCAAATGTCGGTCCCGCGCGTAGTGTTCGCGGACCTAAGCCTTTTTGCGTCCAATGTGGGGGGCTGGGAAATTGGGTTTTCCGGCGACGCGATTACTTTTGCCTTTTGGAATACGGGCGCAGCGCCGAGCTGTCGCCCCTCCGCAAGCGGCTGTTTCCGACGATCTGGCCATCGCGACATATGGCCTTGAGCGCGCGCACCCGGAATTTTCGGCGCGGATGGTGATGACGCCGGCGCAAGGCTGGGTTCTTTTCTCCATCGCGCTGGTTTTGGCCGCCCTTGCATGCGCTTGGCCTTATTTCGTCGAGATTCTTTCGGTCGCGATCCTCGGGCTTTGGTTTGTTGCCAACGCTTTGTTTCGCGCGTGGCTCGTGTTGATGGGGTCACGCGCGATCGGCATGGGTGAAACACCGCGAAAGCAGGATCGGGACGATCTTCCACTCTATTCGATTCTGGTCCCGCTTTATCGTGAGGCGAACGTCGTGCCGCGCCTGATACGCGCGCTGGTCGCGCTTGACTACCCCGGTATTAGGTAGCAAATGCACCTAGGGACTATCCAAGATGCGACTGCGCCTCATGCCGGGGGACGGCATGAGTGACGCCGCTGTTCGCGGCGGTGGCGGCGCTAGGCTTGCTTTGGGGCGGCTTTGACTTCTCGGTAGGTAGTGGTGGCAACGCCGGCTGGGACGGTCATCAAGTTAGCGACCACGGACGACGCGCCATCCGTACCTATTTCGCGTTTTGGTTGAAGGTTTCTGCAAAAGAAGCAAAAGCTGGATTCGAAAATTTCATCAAACACCGTTGCCCATCGAACGGTGCCTTGAACGACAAGTATGCTGTTGTCGTTCAATTTGCAGA
>DASXFK010000112.1:0-6286 GCA_036489635.1 Rhizomicrobium sp.
AAGCTGCCGACATCGCCGTTCGCGTTCGCGTCGTCGCAGGAGGAATTGCAGGCGGCGGCGGATCGCATCGGCTATCCGTGTTTCGTCAAGCCGGTGATGTCGTCGTCGGGCAAGGGCCAATCGCGATTGAAGGCGAGCGGCGATGTGCCCAAGGCGTGGGACTACGCGCTGAGTTCCGGGCGCGTGAAATCCGCGCGTGTGATCGTGGAAGGCGAGGTGAAGTTCGATTTCGAGATCACCTTGCTCACGGTGCGCGCGAAAAGCGGCACCCACTATTGCGAGCCCATCGGGCATCTGCAGGCCGATGGTGACTACATCGAAAGCTGGCAGCCGCAACCGATGAGCAAACGGGCGCGGGAACGCGCACAGCACATGGCGAAGGACGTCACCGGCGCGCTGGGCGGCTACGGCATCTTCGGCGTCGAGTTCTTCATCAAGGGCGACGAGGTGTGGTTCTCCGAACTTTCGCCGCGCCCGCACGACACGGGGCTCGTCACGCTGGTCTCGCAATACCAAAGCGAATTCGCGCTGCATGCGCGGGCGATTCTGGGGCTGCCGATCACGACGGAAATGAAATCGCCTGGCGCCTCCGCGGTGATCTATGGCGGCGTGGACGCCAAAGGCATCGCGTTCGAAGGCGTGGATGAGGCGCTAGATAATCCGTACACGGACATTCGCCTGTTCGGCAAGCCGGAAAGCTTCGTGAAGCGCCGCATGGGCGTGGCCTTGGCGCGCGGCGCGAACATAGAAGAGGCACGAGAGCGTGCGCGCAATGCGGCGGCGAAGGTAAAGCCCGTCAGCGGCTGATCTTCGCGTCCAGCCAGCGCGCGGTTTCCTCGGGCGATTTCTTGTCGCTGTCGCGATCCACCATCAAATTGGCCTGCTGCATGGTCTTCAGATCGATCGCGCCGATCAGCGGCTTCAGCGCCGCGATCAATTTCTCGTCATGGGCATGCTTGCGCGAAATGAGCAGCACCGCGTCGTAAGGCGGCAACGCGGATTTCGGATCGCTCAGGAGCTTCAGATCGTATTGCGCGATGCGTCCGTCGCTGGAAAACGCGGTGATGACATCGACATCGCGGTTCTGGACCGCGCGATACATGAAGTCGGATTGATATTGGCGCTGCACAGCAAAGCGCAGGCCATAGGCCTTGGTCACCGCGCGCCATTCCGGCCGCGAGAAGATCTCGTAATCGCCGCCGATCTTCATATTGGGCGAAAGCGGCGCCAGATCGGCCAGCGTGCTGACATGCAAGGCATCGGCGCGGTCGCGGCGCATCGCCAACGCATAGGCATTCTCGAAGCCGAGGCTGCCGAGCAGGCGCACGCCGTAATGGCTTTGGAGCCACGCGCGCATCTGCGCCAGCACCGCGGCGCGGCCGGGCGCGTCGGTGCGATGCATTTCGTTCGCCCAGATCGTGCCGGAATAATCGACATAGACATCGACATCGCCGGCCGTCAGCGCGTGGAAGATCACCGTCGATCCCAAGCCGTCGCGCCGCGTCGTGGCGAAACCGGCGCGGCCAAGGCGCTGCTGCAGCAGCGCGCCGAGGATGTATTGCTCGTCGAAACTCTTGGTGCCGATCACGACCGGTGCGCTGGCGCGTCCGATCAGCGGGAACAGGCTGGCGATCAGCACGACGACGATGCCGCAAGCCGAGGCAATCAGCCGCCAGCGCGAGCGCCGCGCGAGTCCGTCTTCGGCCAGCGCCAGCAAGCGGTCCACGACAATCGCCAGCACCGCGGCGGCGACGCAGCCGAACAGCACAAGAATCCAGTTCTCGGTTTGCAGCCCGGTGAAGATGTAATTGCCCAGGCTCGTCTGACCTACGGGCGTGGAAAGCGTTGCGGTCCCGATCACCCACACAGCCGCGGTGCGAATGCCCGCCATGATCGTGGGCGCGGCAAGCGGCAGTTCCACGATGGTCAGCGATTGCCACGACGTCATGCCGGTGGCACGCGCCGCACGGATAACGACCGGATCGATCCCGGCAATGCCTGTGATTGTGTTGCGCAAGACAGGCAGCATCGAATAGAGCGCCAGCGCCAGCATCGCGGGCAGAAATCCCAGCGCCTGAATATGAAAGCCGAACGATGCGGCGGTGAACGACGAAACGATCAGCAGCAGCGGATAGAACAGCGCCAGCAACGCGAGGCCTGGAATGGTCTGCACGATGCTGGCTATCGCGAGAGCCGGCCCTTTCAGCCATGCGTTGCGCGTTGCGGCGATGCCCAGCGGCAAGCTGATCGCAAGTCCCAGCGCCATCGCGGACAAGCTCAGCAACACATGCTGCCCCAAATAATTGGGCAGGTTGGCAAAGGCGGATACGATGGTGCTGTCGCCCATCACGGCGCTCCGGCCGCGTTCATCGCCTCGACGAGGCGCTTCGTCTGGCGGCGCGGCATGTCGATCAGCCGGCGTACATAGTCATCGGCGGGCGCGCGCAGCAATTCCTGCGCCGTGCCGATCTGCAGCAGCCTGCCTTCGCGCATCACCGCAAGGCGATCGGCCAGCAGCATGGCCTCCGTCATATCGTGCGTGACGAGCACGGTGGTCAGGCCGAGCGTATCGTGGATGGCGCGAAAATCCGTCGCCAGTTCATCGCGAATGAGCGGATCGAGCGCGCCGAAGGGCTCGTCCATCAGCATCATGCGCGGACGCGCCGCCAGCGCGCGTGCCAGGCCGACGCGTTGCTTCTGGCCGCCGGAAAGCTGCGCCGGCATGCGTCCTGCGAGCGCCGGATCGAGGCGCACAAGCGAAAGCAATTCGGCGACACGCGCGGCGATCTTCTGCTTCGGCCAGCCCAGCAGGCGCGGGGTGACGGCGATGTTCTCCGCCGCGGTGAGATGCGGGAACAGCCCGATCTCCTGGAACACGAAGCCGATCTGGCGCCGCAGCTTCACCGGATCGAGCGTTTCGATATCGGTGCCATCCAGAAGGATGCTGCCCGCCGATGGCGCCGCCAGCCGGGTGATCAGATTGAGGATCGTGGTCTTGCCGCTGCCGGATTCGCCGATGATCGCCAGCAGCTCGCCCTTGGCGGCGGCGAAGCTCACATCATCGACGGCATCGGCCCCGTCGCGAAACCGCTTGGAGATATGTCGCAGCTCGATCAGGCCGGATTCTCCAGGCTGAATGACTGCGAATCGTCGTCATACGAAAACAGTTCGGCGAAGCGCGCCCAGGCGATCACGCTGCGCAAAGTTTCTTCGGCGGATTCCTCCGCCATGTGATCTTCCAGTTCATCGCGGAAGCGGGTTCTGGGCGCTGTGTGGCTTTCGCGCTCGTCGAGCACGCGGCGGATATGCGCGGCCAGGGGCACATAGCGGATCAGGAGTCTGGCGAAAATGCGCTTGCGCTCGTCGATCTCCTCGCCGGCGAAGCGCTTGCCGGTTTCGGTGAGCCGGATATCGCCGTCGCCGATTTCGGCGAGCCTGAGAAGCTGCATCGTCTCGGCGATAGGGAACAGCTCGTCCACTTCCAATTGAAGCTCCGAGGCGATTTCGGGCAGATCCGCCTTGCCGTCATAGGGCGGCGCGACCAACGCTTCGGCAAGGCCCGAGATGGAGTTGGCCGAGACCCGCGGCAGATAAGTGCCCAGGGTGGCGCGGCCGCCCTTTTGCATGGAAAGGTCGGCGCGTCGCGCGGTCATCTCCACATAGATGCGCTCGACCAGCGCGCTGAAGGCCGGATCGTTGCGGTCGCGCGGCTTGCGCAGATCGATCTTGATCTCGCTGACGATCTTGCCGGGGTTGGTGGAGAACAGGCACACGCGGTCGCACATCAGCACCGCTTCCTCGATGTTGTGCGTCACCAGGATGATGCCCTTGATCGGCAGATCGCCTTCGCCCCACAGCTCCAGCAGATCGGTGCGCAGGTTCTCGGCGGTCAGCACGTCGAGCGCGGAGAAGGGCTCGTCCATCAAGAGGATATTGGGATGCACGACAAGCGCGCGGGCGAATCCCACGCGCTGGCGCATGCCGCCGGAAAGCTCGCGCGGATAGGCGCTCTCGTAGCCGTCGAGGCCGATGAGATCGATGGCTTCGAGCGCGCGCTTGCGGATTTCGCTGCCCGGCAGCTTCAGCGCCTCCAGCCCGAGTTGCACGTTCTCCAGCACCGTCAGCCACGGGAACAGCGCGAAGCTCTGGAACACCATGGCGATGCCATCGGCGGGACCGTCGATCGGCTTGTCCAGATACACCGCCGAGCCGCTCGTCGGCGCCGAAAGACCGGCGATGATGCGCAGCAAGGTGGATTTGCCCGAGCCGGAACGGCCGAGCAGGCCCACGATCTCGCCTTGCTGGACGGTGAGGTCGATGCCGTCGAGCACCAGCAGTTCTCCGCCGCCAGACTTCGGAAAGGAGCGGCGCACGTCATGCAGATCGAGAAGCGCGGTCATCGGCGGTTCCTCACGTCAGGCGGAACTTGCGTTCGGCGTACCAGTAAAGCGGCCGCCAGAACAGGCGATTGATGACGCTGACCAGAATGGCCATCACCACGGTACCCAGCACGATGCGGTGGAAATCGCCGGCAACGCTCGCGCGCTCGATATAATCGCCCAGGCCGTGCGCGTGGATGGTTTGGTGGCCCCAGCTCACGAACTCGGTCACGATGGCCGCGTTCCACGAGCCGCCGGACGCGGTGATCGCGCCCGTGACATAGAACGGGAACACGGCGGGCAGGGCGATCTTGCGCCACCACAGCCAGCCCTTGACGCCGAAATTCTCGCCCGCGTCGCGCATGTCGCGCGGCAGGCCGGAGGCGCCGGCGATGACGTTGAACAGGATGTACCACTGCGTGCCCAGCACCATCAGCGGCGACAGCCAGATGTCGGGATTGAGATGGAAGCCGACGATCAGCGACACCGCCAGCGGGAACAGCAGATTGGCCGGGAACGCGGCGAGGAATTGCGCGATGGGCTGCACGACGCCGGCAAGCTTGGGGCGCAGGCCGACATAGATTCCGATCGGCGTCCAGATCACGCTCGCCAGCGCGATCAGCACGAGCACGCGGATCATGGTGAGAAAGCCCAGGCCGAAGGCGTTCAACAGTTCGTGCAGCGGAAGCGCCGCGGCGGTGAACAAATAGATTCGCCACGCGGCGAACGCGAACAGGATCGCGATGATCGCGTACCAGGAAACATTCGCCAGGCGGGTCGTGAGGGGCGCCGCCTGCGCGCTCGCCTGGCCGAAGGCGGAGGGCCGCATCCGATAGGTCCAGCGCATGAAGCGATCCATCGGCGCGCCGGCTGCGTCGAACAGGTTGGTGCGCCGGAACATCGTCAGCATCCAGCTCTGCGGCTCGTCGTCGGCTTGTTCCTGATCGACGCGGAAGCGGAACGCCCATGCCACGAGGGGCCGGAACATCAACTGGTCGTAGATCAGAATCACGATGAGCATCGCGCCGATGGCCCAGAAGATGGCGCCGATATTCTTGTCCGCGATGGCGAGCGCGATATACGAACCCACGCCCGGCAGGGCGAACGAGGTCTTGCCCACGCTGACCGCTTCGGAGGCCACCACGAAAAACCAGCCGCCGGACATGGACATCATCATGTTCCAGACAAGCGACGGCATGGCGAAGGGAACTTCGATTCGCCAGAAGCGCGCCCAGCCGTTCAGCCCGAACATGCGCCCGGCCTCGATCATCTCCGGCGGCACGGTGCGCAGCGACTGGTAGAAGCTGAAGGCCATGTTCCAGGCCTGGCTGGTGAACAGGGCGAAGACGCAGACGAGTTCCGCCCCCAGGATTCGCCCCGGCGCGAGCGACAGAAAGAACACCGTCGTGATCGAGATGAAGCTGAGGATGGGCACCGATTGCAGGATATCCAGGAGCGGAATCAGCAGGCGGCCGGCCCGCGGGCTTTTGGCCGCTAAGGTGGCGTAGCTAAAGGTAAAGATCAGCGACGCCGCCATCGCGATCAGCATCCGCAGCGCCGTCCGGAGCGCGTATTCGGGCAAATGGGACGGGGCGAGCGACAGCGGCTGTGCCGCCAGCGTCGCCAGTGGCTGGCTCAAGAGGCGACTCGCCTCCGCAAAGGCCACGATGAAGCCGAGCACCAGCACGGCCGCCAGCAGATCCCAACCTGCGGGCAGCAAACGGCGGGCCTCAATCGAGACGGGCGGCAGGATCTTCATATCCGGCATGCCTCGAAGCTGATGGTCGACGGAATTGGCTTGCGAATCCGCGCGTTCCCCCGCAGGTTCGGCCGGAGAGAAGCACTGTCCCGTTGTGGCGCAAAGCGAATTCTTTGCGTCCTTTTGGGGGCCGATTGTCGCGCGAGAA
>DASXFK010000124.1:0-21328 GCA_036489635.1 Rhizomicrobium sp.
GGCTGCCAGCACCAGCACACCGATCAGCTTCTGCGGCACCGAACGCAGCATCGCGTAGAACGGCAGCAGGTACCATTCGGGCACGATGTCGGGCGGCGTCACCAGCGGATTGGCGGGCGTGGCGTTATCCGGGTTGGAGAAAAAATCCGGCCAGTAGAACACGAAGAACGCGAACAGGATGACGAACAGGCACAGATAGAACGCATCCTTGACGGTGTAATAGGGATGGAACGGCACCGTGTCCTGCGGCCCCTTCACGTCGATGCCGAGCGGATTGTTGTTGCCCGGCACATGCAATGCCCAGATGTGCAATCCGACGACGCCGGCGATGATGAAGGGGAACAGATAGTGCAGAGAGAAGAAGCGGTTCAGCGTGGCGTCGCCGACCGCGAAATCGCCCCACAGCCATGTCGTGATCGCGGTTCCAATGTGCGGGATCGCCGAGAAGAAATTGGTGATCACGGTGGCGCCCCAGAACGACATCTGGCCCCACGGCAGCACGTAGCCGAAGAACGCGGTGGCCACCATCAGGATGTAGATGATGACGCCCAGGATCCACAGCACCTCGCGCGGCGCCTTGTAGGAGCCGTAATAAAGGCCGCGGAACATGTGCATATAGACCGCCAAGAAAAACATCGAGGCGCCGGTGGCGTGGATATAGCGGATCAGCCAGCCATAGTTCACGTCGCGCATGATGTTGTTTTCGACCGAATCGAACGCCATGCCCGCGTTCGGGACATAATGCATGGCCAGCACGATGCCGGTCACGATCTGCACCGCGAGGCAGAAGGTGAGAATGCCGCCGAAGGTGTACCAGAAGTTCAGGTTGCGCGGCGTCGGGTAGGTGATCATCGTGTCGTGCGCGAAGCGCATCAGCGGCAGGCGCGAATCCATCCAGCGCGCGAAACCCGATTTCGGAACGTAGGTCGAAGGACCGGACATGTGTTTTCGCTCCGTCAGCCGACTTTGATCTTGGTGGGATTGAGAAACTTATAGACCGGCACGGCCATGTTCTGCGGCGCTGGCCCGTGGCGCACGCGTCCCGCCACGTCGTATTGCGAGCCGTGGCAGTGACACAGCCAGCCGCCATATTGGCCTTGCGGCACTTGCGGCGTGGAGACCGTCGGCGTGCAGCCCAGATGGGTGCACACGCCGATCAGGATGATCCATTCCGGATTGATTTCGCGGTTGGCGTCGGTGGCCGGCGCGTCGTCCGGCAGATTGGCGTTGCGCGCGATCGGATCGATCAGCTCGGCGAGCGGAACGGCCCGCGCGGTGGCGATCTCGGCCGGCACGCGGCGGCGCACGAACAGCGGATGGCCGCGGAACTTGAACTCGATCTGCTGGCCAGGCTGGCAGGCGCCGATGTCGGCCTCGATCGAAGCCAGCGCCAGCACGGCCGCGGACGGGTTCATCTGATCGATGAGCGGCCATGCCACGAAGGCGGCGCCAACGGCGGCCATCGCGCCGCTCGCAATATACAGGAAGTCGCGCCGAGTCGGTTCGGGCGCTAATGTGTCTGCCACGGGGTCACCTTCTGAAGCAGGCGTTCCGGGAGGTCGGATAGCAGGTCACGCCGCCCCCGGATACACCGGCGTGCCTTCTTGAATCTGCGCCGTAAAATAGAGAGTCGACTCCGGAGGGTCTTGCGGCACGATGCCGCAGAAATGCACGGCTTTTCACGATCTTAGACCGTTATCGGGCGCGTCATCCTGTCAGCATTCCAACACACTAAGATGGCCTTGCTTGCCATAGTCGAGAAGAGCGCGGTCGCGCGTCATCACCGTGAAGCCATACTCACGCGCGGTTGCCGCGATGATTCGGTCGGCGGGGTCGCGATGGATGTTGCCGGGCAGGAAAGACGATTCCAGGAGTACGTCCGCCGGCAATTCGGCAAGTGCGATCTGCGGAAAGCTGAGCAAGAGGGTCCACCAACGCTGCGGCGAATAGCGCGCGCGGAATCGCCCTTTGGATCCCAGCATGCCCGTTTCCCAAGCCGTGATCGGCGACACGAACACTTTCTCGCCGCGATCATGCGCCTCGTCGATGGCATCGACGGCCGTTCGCCGCATCGAGTCGTTTTCCGTGATGTAGATGGCGGCGCAGGTGTCGAGCAGAATGGCCGTGTTCATTTCGCTTTTCCGCTCGAAAGACCTTTCTCGATCTCATCCCAGTCTTCTTCCATCTCCTTCTCAATCTCGGCCCACTCCTCGTCGGAATACATCGGACTGGTCAGGTCGTAGCCGGGCTCGATGGTGAAAGTGCCTTTGAGCGCACCGAACAGCGGTGAGCGTCTTGGCTTTTTCTCTCTATTTTCTTCTGCCTCGAACATGCGATCTGACTCCGACAGTCCGGGCATCTCGCCCAATTGTGCTGCGTGCGAAGCGTTGGTGCGTCTGAAGACGAGTTTTCTTGCGGCCATATCGACCCGCTCGGTTTCGTAGCCCGCGCCGAGCCACGCCTTCGCGTGGCTGTGGCCGCGTTCCTCATTGGCCCACCACGGGCGATGGCGATACGCCGATGCCGGAAGCTTCCTGCCGATCACGGTTTCCACCTCGCGAAATGTCATCGCGATATGGCCCGCGCCATTGGCCTTGAGGTATTGGCCAAGCGGCTCATAAAGCGCCATTGTCACCTCGAATCTCTGAGTTACTATTTGTATAGTAATTACTATAGTAAGTCAACCATGCGCCTCGCCCTCTATGAACCCGACATTCCGCAGAACGCCGGCGCGCTGATGCGGCTCGGTGCCTGCATGGGCGTCGCCATCGACATCATCGAGCCTTGCGGCTTCGTTTTCAGCGAGCGCCGGATGCGGCGCGCGGGCATGGATTATCTCGCGCAGGCCCAGATCGTCCGGCATGAATCCTGGGAGGCGTTCCGCGCGACGCTCAGCGGGCGGCTCATCCTCCTCACCGCGAAAGGCACGCGCGCCTATTGCGACTTCGCATTCGCGCCGGGCGACACGCTATTGCTGGGCCGCGAGAGCGCGGGCGTTCCGGGCGATGTCCATAAGGCCGCCGACGCGCGGCTGCGCATTCCATTGAAACCGGGCTTGCGTTCCCTCAACGTGGCGCAAGCGGGCGCGATGGTGGTGGGCGAAGCATTGCGGCAGACCGGCGGGTTTCCCGCCGTGACCGACTCGCAATCGCGAAGCTTCATCCCCACATCGTAAGGCGAGATATTACAAAACCGCGCCCTTCGGGGCGGGCGCGAGGGGGAGGAAACGCTGCTTTACCGCCGTAACGCCGCGCGAATCTTCGCTGTGGGCGAGCTGTGATCCATTTGGGCCATTCTTCCGCGCTGATCGCCTTGCTGCAGGTCATCCTGATCGACCTGACGCTGGCGGGCGACAACGCGGTCGTGATCGGCATGACTGCGGCCCAGGTGCCGCCCGACAAGCGGCCCAGAGCGATCTTCTGGGGCCTGGTGATCGCCGTCATCCTGCGCATCATCCTCGCCACGCTGACGGCAACCATCATGTCCGTCATCGGATTGATGTTCGCGGGCGGCATTCTTCTTTTATGGGTGTCGTGGCGCATCTGGCGCGATTTCAATTCTGACGGCAGCGATGCCGCCGCCCGCGCCGGTTCTCCCCACGCCTACAAGCTGAAAACCATGCGCCGCGCGCTGCTGCGCATCGTGCTCGCCGACCTTTCGATGTCGCTGGACAATGTGCTCGCCGTGGCGGGCGCGGCGCTGGATCACGTCTGGGTGCTGACCATCGGCCTTATCCTGTCGGTCGCATTGATGGGCGTGGCGGCAACCTTCGTGGCGAAGCTGCTGCACAAGCATCCGTGGATCAGCTATGCGGGCCTCATCATCGTGATCTATGTGGCGTTGCGCATGGTCTGGTTCGGCGGACTGGAGGTCTGGCAGCAGCGCGATCAGATCGTCTTTGCCAGCAACGCCGTCGCGTCGTCCGAAGTCTTGAAGCGCGGGAATTTCGCGCCGTCCGCGTCGCCGGCTTCGATGGCGCGCAATTCGCGGACGAGCGCGGCAAGCCCCTTCGTCTGGCACGCGGCGATCAGGCCATCGGCGTCATACGCCTTGTAGTCGCTGACCAGCGCGAGAAACCCGTCGCTGCAGAGAAGCACGAGCGTGCCGGGCGGCGCCTCGATGTTCTGGCTGTTCGCATGATCGGCGGCGCGCACATCCGGACCGAACGCCCATGTGCCCTCGACCGTGTTGGCATGGTTGCGGCCTTTGCGCAGGGCCTCAAGATATTGCGGACGATTGACCGCGGCTGCCGGCGACAGGCCATGCTTCTGCGCCAGCTTCGCCACGCGCTGGGCTTCCTTCCCGCGCTTCTCCAGCGCATCGCCGACAATCTCGACCGGCGCATCGGGGCGCTTCACCAATGCGGCGCAATCGCCAAACCACACTGCTTGGAGGCCTCGCGGCGCCTGGGCGACGAGCATCATCGCGGCGAACGGCATCTCCCAGGTCTGCGACGGCGGCCGCTTGCGCAACGCTTCGAACGACGTCTGCGCATCGAACAACGCCGCCGCGACGGCCTCCTGCGGACTCGCACCATCGCGCACATACGCCATGAGCCGCCGCGCGCCGAACGTCGCGAGCCAAGCGGCATCGCTCTTGCCCGGCATGAGATTATCGCCAAGCCCCGTCGCGCCATCCATCACGACAGCGGCGCGTCCCTCCACGCCGAACGAATCCTCATTCGCTTTCGCGAGATTGCCGGGAATGGAAATCGAGTCGAGAAGTTCGAATATCATTCGTCACTTCTATCACTCTCCCCTTGGGGGAGGGTCGAAATTTGCGAAGCGAATTTCGGGGAGGGGTGGCCGACGCCAACCTCCGCGAAAAATCCTCTCGGATTTTTCGACCCGCCCTCAAGGGGCGGGTGACGGGAGCATCAATATCCCTTCGATTGCAGCACGGCCTTCAGCCGCTCGGCGATGGAGAATTCGTCTTCGATGAAATCGGATTCGATCCACCACTCTTCGACTTCGGCGAGAATCTCGCCCACCAGTGGGCCTTGCGGTACGCCGGCCGTCATCACGTTGGCACCGGTGAGCGGAAACACGGGGCGAACCCACGCATCGCCTATCGCCAGCAGCGCGCGCCATTGGATGGCGTTGGATTCTCTTGGGTCTTGCGCCCATTTCAGCGCGGCGCGATCTTTGAAGCGCTGTACGTCGATGCGATAGAGCAGCTTGCGTACCTCGCGAATGGAGAGATACGAGACGATCTTCTCGCGTCCGCCCGCGATGTCTTCCAGGCGCTCGCGATACGCGTTGGAAAGTTTCCAGCGATCGGCAATCTCGCTCGCAGCTTTCACATCATCCGGCAACAGCGCGGCCAAGCGCAGCAGCGGATCGGGCGCGAAGAAGTTGGCGTTGTCGATGGCGACAAGCCGCTCCAGCCGCGCGATCTGCAAGTCGCCGGGCAAAACTTCCGAGAGGATTCCCGATGCTGCCATCGCGCGCAGCATGCGCACCGGATCGCCGGCTTCGAGAAGCTTGAGCATCTCCTTGGCGATGCGCTCGCCGGAGAGCTTCGCCAGCCCCGCTTTCTCCGCCGCCGACGCGCGCAAGGCTTCGGCGTCGATCTCGCCCTTGCCATACCAGGCGTGGAAGCGGAACAGGCGCAGGATCCGCAAGTAATCCTCGCGGATGCGCGCGCCCGCATCGCCGATGAAGCGCACGCGGCCCGCTTTCAAGTCCTCGATGCCGTTGTGATAATCGAAAATCTCGCCGCCAACCTCGGCGTAAAGCGCGTTGAAAGTGAAATCGCGGCGCTGAGAATCCTCTTTCCACTCTTTCGTGAATGCGACGACCGCGCGGCGGCCGTCGGTGGAGACGTCGCGGCGCAAGGTTGTCACTTCATAAGATTTTCCATTCACCAGCGCGGTGATCGTGCCGTGTTCTATGCCCGTCGGCACAGCGCGGATCTTTGCGGCTTGCAGTTTCCTTGTCACTTCATCTGGCGTCAGCGGCGTCGCAATATCGATGTCGCTCACCGGACGGCCTATCAGTGCGTTGCGCACCACGCCACCGACGAAACGCGCGTCGCCCAAAGCATCCATCACCGCGCGCGTTTCCTGCGCGTGCATCCAGTCCTGCATCTTTGGATCGAGGCGCATCATTTCGCATCCACATGGCCGGGCACGATCTTGCCGTTCGCCACATGCGGGGCAACATAGACGCCTTTGGTGGATTCGCCTTCGGTCAATCCGACATAGACGAAGCTCGCCACGAACAAGATGAGCCCGGTGATGAACAGCAGCGCCCACGGCGTCGGCGGCCTGTTGGGACGCTGGCGCCAGATCAGCAGCAGATAGACGCCATAGATCGCGAACGGCACCAGGAACAGCAGCGCGCGTTCGCCGATTTCGCGGATCATGCGCGCATCCTGTCTGCGAAGTTCACCAGGATCGCCGCCGTCGCGCCCCAGATATAATGCCCGCCGTAGTTGAACACCCAGAACTCGCGCTTCTTGCCTTCCCACACGCGGCTGTCGCGCTCGCGGTTTTTGGGATCGAGCAGGAACGCCAGCGGCACTTCGAAGATCTCCGCCACTTCTTCCGGCTCCGGCATCAACGCAAAACCTTCGTGCAGCAAGCCGACCACCGGCAGGATCGCAAAGCCGGTTCCGGTTTCATAAGCATCGAGGAATCCGGCGACCGACACAAAGCTCGAGGTGATGCCCGTTTCCTCATGTGTCTCGCGCAGCGCGGTTTCCACGAGCGAGACATCGCCCTCTTCGACGCGGCCGCCCGGAAAGCTCACCTGCCCCGCGTGACGCGCCAGATGTGCGGTCCGCTGTGTGAACAGTACCGTTGGCTCGTCGCGCACGACGATCGGGATCAGCACCGCGGCCGGCGTGAGATCGCGCGGCGGCGGGCGCATGCCGGGATTGAGATCGAAGTCGCCGCGCCGCGGCTTCAGCGGCAATTCCGGCGGCTCATGCAGCAGCCGCGCGCGCAAGGCGGTGAGGCCGCCGCGCGCGATCTGCCGCGCCAGCGCCTGCGGCGAAATATTTGGCACAATATCGGGGGCCTCGCTCATGCTGCATTGCCGATCGCAAAGAACACGCCGTCACTCCAAACGCCGAGCACGCCGCCCTCGCCCGGCACGGCCATGTCGGCCAGCTGATAAAAGACGTTGCGCGAGATGCGCGCCTCCATCCCGCCGCGCACATGCACATAAGGCGCGGGCTCGCCGGTTTCGCGGTTGGTCTCCACCCGAATCGGATTGGCGGCGCCCGCCATTGTCTCATCGCCGACATTGGTGGTGAAGATGAGGCGCTGGCTTTTGCCCTCGCCATCCACCTCCATCAGCACGGCGAGGAACGGCGTGTCCTCGACGCGGATGCGCATCTTCTCGCCGGGGGTGACCAGCACATAGCCGTCCGGGTCTTTGCGCAGGATGGTGGAGAACAGCCGCACCAACTCGCGCCGCCCGATGGGTGTTCCCATGTGGAACCAGGTGCCGTCGCGGGCGATGCGGATATCGATCTCGCCGCAATGGGCCGGATGCCATTTCTCGACAGGGGGAATTTTACGTCCCCCGGCGGTTTCCCGCTGCAGGCTGGCAAGTCCCAAAGGCAAGCTGTCGTTCATCAAAATCCCGCGCGAATCGCTGGCTTTTTGTTACGGGATTGAGAGTTGCGCGGACCGTGCGCGAGTGCAACATAGCGGCCTGCTTTCGGCGGGCCGGGCCGGTTTTTGGGCCCCAAAGGCACGTCATGCCGCTAGCTTTCGGCGATGATTTCGGCGCGCCTGGATGCATTAGGATTTCTTGATGAGCGACACCCTTACTCCCGAAGCCGACAGCGCGGCCGTCGCGCAGGCCGAAAACGCCGCCGCGATGTTCGCCAAGGTGCGCGAAGGCATCGGCCGGGTGATCTTTGGCCAGTCCGAAGTGGTCGATGAGACGCTGGTGACCCTGCTGGCCGGTGGCCACGGTCTGCTGATCGGCGTGCCGGGGCTCGCCAAGACCAAGCTGGTGGAGACCATCGGCCTCGCGCTCGGCCTCGACTGGAAGCGCATCCAGTTCACGCCCGACCTTATGCCGGCGGACATCATCGGCTCGGAAGTGCTGGAGGAAGGCGGCGACGGCAAGCGCAGCTTCCGCTTCATCAAGGGCCCGGTGTTCACCCAGCTTCTGATGGCGGACGAAATCAACCGCGCCAGCCCGCGCACGCAATCGGCGCTCTTGCAATCCATGCAGGAAAAGCATGTGACCATTGCAGGCCAGCGTTTCGATCTGCCAAAGCCGTTCCATGTTCTGGCCACGCAGAATCCGCTGGAGCAGGAAGGCACCTATCCGCTGCCCGAAGCGCAGCTCGACCGCTTTCTGTTGCAGATCGATGTCGGCTATCCCGATGCGGAAGCCGAAAAGAAAATGCTCGCGGCCACGACCTTCGGCGACGAAGCCGCGATCGAGCGGTTCTGCACGCCGCAAATCCTGATGGAGGCGCAGGCTATCGTGCGCAAGCTGCCGGTGGGCGAGAAAGTGGTGGAGGCGATCCTGCGCGTGGTGCGCGCGGCACGTCCCGACGAGACCGGCGATCCATCGCTCAAGAATTTCATCGCCTGGGGACCGGGCCCGCGCGCCAGCCAGGCCTTCATGCTCGCGGTGCGCGCGCGTGCGCTGCTCGACGGACGCTTCGCGCCATCGGTGGACGATGTGGTGGCGCTGGCGCATCCGGTGTTGCGTCACCGCATGGCGCTGAATTTCTCCGCCCGCGCGGAAGGCATGACCATCCCAGACGTGATCGACCGGCTCTGCCGGAGTCTTCTTTGACGGATAAGACACACTCTCTTGCTCATGCCGCCGAAGCGCTGGCCGCCGGCCTGCCGCCGCTGCTCGTTTCGGCCGAACGCCTCGCCTCCGCGGTCAGCCTCGGCGTGCATGGCCGCCGCAAAGCCGGCATGGGCGAAACCTTCTGGCAATTCCGCCGCTATGGGTCCGAAGATCCGTCGAGCGCGGTGGATTGGCGCCAATCGGCGAAGTCGCAGCATCTGTTCGTGCGCGAGCGCGAATGGGAAGCGGCGGAGGCCGTGTGGTTCTGGCGCGACGGCTCCGCAAACATGCAGTTCAAGTCGGACGCCGCGTCCGATAGCAAAGCCGATCGCGCGACGTTGCTCGCATTGGCATTGGGATCGTTGCTGGTGCGCAGCGGCGAGCGCATCGCGCTGCTCGGCGATGGCCACGCACCAAGCAGCAGCCGCGCCGCGGTTCGCCGCATCGCGCATGAACTGATCGAATTGCCGCAGAGCGATGCGTCGCTGCCACCGGACGCGGCGGTAGCCAGGAATTCGCAGATCGTGTGGCTGAGCGATTTTCTCGCGCCCTTGGGCGAGATCGAAACCGCCATGCACCGCCTCGCGCGCGCGGGGCTCACCGGCCATCTCGTGCACATCGTCGATCCGGCGGAAGAGGATTTCCCGTTCACCGGACGTACGCGCTTCGAATCGGCGCGCCGCGACATGAGCGAAGTCTTCGGCCGCGCCGAAAGCGTGCAAGGCGAATACCGCGCCCGCTTTCGCGCCCACAGCGAAACCCTCGCCGCGCTCGCGGGCCGTTTGGGCTGGAGCTATCTGGCCCATCGCACCGACAAGCGGGCCGAGACGGCGCTGGTCGCGCTCTACGCCGACCTCGGCGGTGAGCAGGCCCGCATGCGGACGGCATAGTGATGATCCGTACGGTATTGGCATCGCGCGGCACTTTTCCTCCCACGCGAGAGCGGGGGAGGTGGCGCGCGCGAACATCGTTCGCGCGTGACGGAGGGGGCGAGGAGGTTTCGAAGATTGTTCCTCATCGCCGCAGTCCCCCCCTCCACCGCTTCGCGGTCCCCCTCCCCCGCTATCGCAGGGGAGGAAAATGAACGCCATCAGCTTCGCCTCGCCGTGGGTTCTCATCGCGCTCGTCGCGTTGCCGGCGATCTGGTTTCTGTTGCGCGTGACGCCGCCGGCCCCCAGGCGCGTGATCTTCCCACCCTTGCGTCTGCTGCTCGGATTGAACGCGCCGCAGGAAACGCCGGCGCGCACGCCGTGGTGGTTGCTGCTGCTGCGCATGCTCGCCGCCGCGCTCGTCATCGTCGCCTTCGCGCAGCCCAGCATCGGCGAAGCGCCCAAGGCGCTGGGCAGCGGCCCCATCGTTCTGTTCATCGACAATGGCTGGACGGCGGCGCACGCGTGGGCCGACCGCGACGCGGCGATCTCCAATGCGCTGGCCGACGCCGCGCGTGCGGGCCGCCCCGTCGCGCTCGTGCCCACTGCCGCCGCGCTGCCGCAGACGCCGGCTTTGCTCAATGCCGCCGAAGCGGAACGCCGCGCCCGCGAAATCGCACCGAACGCGTGGCTGCCCGATCGCGCCGCAGCCATCGCGATGCTGGCGAAAGCAAAACTCCATTCGCCGGAAATCCTCTGGCTCAGCGACGGACTGGATTACGGCGATGCATCGCAAACCGCCGCGGCCCTTTCCAGGCTCGGTCGTCTGCGCGTTCTGACGGATGCGCGCGGGCATGTGCCGCTGGCGCTGAAGCCCGAGCGCAATCGTCCCGACGGCTTCATCGCCACCATCATCCGCGCCGGCGCGGACGGCACGCGCTCGGGCGAAGTCTCGGCCATCGGTGCGCATGGCGAGGCCCTGGCGAGCGCGCATTTCACACTCCAACCCGGCAGCAACCAGACCACCACGAAACTCTCGCTGCCGCTGGAAGTGCGCAACAAGACCAGCCGCATCGTCATCGCCAATGAAGACTCGGCAGGCGCGGTGCGCCTGCTGGATTCGAGCGCCAAACGCCGCGCCGTGGGCCTGGTCGCCGCCGGCAATCTGGAAAGCGAGCAGCCGCTGCTCTCCGGAACCTATTACCTGCAACGCGCGCTGGCACCGTTCTCGGATGTCACCAGCGGCACGATCTCGGAGGCGCTGAACCGCAACGTCTCGGTGCTGATGCTGTCCGACGTCGCGCGCATCACCGGCACCGATTACGACGCGGTCACGCACTTCGTGGAGAACGGCGGCATCCTCGTGCGCTTCGCGGGCGGGCGCATGGCCAACGGCACGGACGATCTCATTCCCGTGAAGCTGCGCGTAGGGGCGCGCTATCTGGGCGGCGCGTTGAACTGGAGCAAGCCGCAACATCTGGCGCCCTTCCCGGATGCCAGCCCGTTCCGCGGGCTTTCGATTCCGGCGGAAGTCACGGTCACTCGGCAAGTGCTGGCGGAGCCGTCCGTCGATCTGGGCGATCACACCTGGGCGCGGCTCACCGACGGCACGCCGCTCGTCACCGCGGCGCAGCGCGGCAAGGGATGGATCGTGCTCTTCCATGTCACCGCGAGCCCGGCGTGGTCGAACCTGCCGCTCTCAGGACTCTATCTCGACATGCTCCACCGCATCGTCGATCTGGCGAGCGGCGCGCGGCCCGGCGACATGGGCACCGATGCGTCAGCGGTCTATCCGCCTTATGCCACGCTCGACGGTTTCGGCCATCCGCAGAAGCCGCCGGCCGAAGCATTGCCGGTGCGCGGCAGCGAACTTGCGAAGCTCACGCCGTCGGCCAAGCATCCGGCGGGACTCTACGGCAATGAAGGCGCCACGGTGGCGATCAACGCGGTCGCTGCGAACACGACGCTGGTGCCGCTGCGAGATCTCAACGTGCCGACGAGCGTGTATAGCGGAACCACCACCCGCGCATTGCGGGCGCCGCTGCTGGCGCTGGCCATCCTGCTGCTCCTCGTCGATGGGATCGTCGCGCTGTGGCTGCGCGGACATCTGGCGATCCCGCGCGATCTGATTTCGCGCTTCGGCGTGTTGGTCGTCGCCGCCATGCTGATCGTGCCGCCGCATGCGCGCGCCGACGATGCTTACGACATGAAGGCGGCGCTCGACACGCGGCTGGCTTATGTCATCACCGGCGTTGCCGATGTGGATCAGATGAGCAAGGCCGGGCTCACCGGCCTGGGCGCGTATCTGAAAGCGCGCACATCGTATGAACCCGAAGCGCCGATGGGCGTCGATCCGGATCACGACGATCTCAGCTTCTTCCCGCTGCTCTACTGGCCGATGGATCCGCGCGAGAAGGATCTGTCGGCTGCCGCGATCAGCCACATCCAGGATTACATGCGCAACGGTGGCACCATCGTGTTCGACACCCGCGACCTGACGCTCGGCGCCACCCGCGGGCCGGATAATCCGGGCGAACAGACCCTGCGCCGCCTCGTCGCCAAGCTCGATTTGCCGCCGCTGCTGCCGGTGCCCAGCGATCACGTTCTGACCAAGACGTTTTATCTGCTGCAGGATTTTCCGGGGCGCTGGGAAGGCGGCAAGGTGTGGGTGCAGGCGCTGCCGCCGCCCGATCCCGACGCCGGACCCGAGCCGGCACGCGGCGGCGATAGCGTGTCGCCCGTCATCATCGGCAGCAACGATTGGGCCGCCGCCTGGGCCATCGACGCCAACGGCCAGCCGCTGGTGGAATGTTCGCCGGGCGGCGACGAGCAACGCGAACAGGCGGTGCGCTTCGGCATCAATGTCGTGATGTACGCGCTGACCGGCAACTACAAGACCGACATGGTCCACGCGCCCGCGCTGCTCAAGCGATTGGGGCATGCGCAATGAGTTACGGGCTCGATTTCGCGCCGCATGTGCCGATGACGCTGCTGTGGCTGCTGGTGGCCGCGGCGATCGCGCTGACGCTCGTGGCGGCGTTCGCGCGCGCGCGTGGCGGCTGGGCGCGCGGGCTTGCGTTCGCCGTCGCCCTGCTCGCGCTCGCCAATCCGCTGATCGTGGAGGAGACGCGCCAGCCGCTGGCCGATGTGATGGCGCTGATCGTGGATCACTCGCAGAGCATGGACATCCGCGGCCGCCGCGCCGAAGCGGACAAGGCCGCCGCGCAAATCAAAAAATCTCTGGCCGGCGACAAGTCGCTGGAAATCCGCACCGCCGATGTCACCTCGCAGGCGGGACAGGATACCGGCACGCAGGTGTTCGCGGCGATTTCCTCGACGCTGGCGGATGTGCCGCCGGACCGCATCGCGGGCGTCATCGCGATCACCGACGGCGAAGTGCATGACGCGCCCACCAACGGCAAGCCCGCCCTGGCCGCGCCCATCGACGCGCTGATCGTGGGCCAGAAGCACGAGCGCGACCGCAAGCTTACCGTGGTCAGCGCCGCGCGCTATGCCATCGTGGGCCAATCCGCGCCGGCCACCTTGCGTATCGACGATTTCGGCGCGCCGCCCGGCGGCTCGGCGCAGATCGACGTCGACATCGACGGCGTGCGATCCGCCACGCACACCGTGCCCACCGGGCAGGACACCACCATCGACATTCCCGTGACGCATGAAGGCGAGAACGTCGTGGAGATTTCCGCGCGGCCCGGACCTTCCGAACTCACGCTCGCCAACAATCGCGCCGTCGTCACCATCAACGGCGTGCGCGACCGGCTGCGCGTGGTGCTGATCTCCGGCGAGCCCAATGCCGGCGAGCGCGTGTGGCGTTCGCTGCTCAAGGCCGATCCGAGCGTCGATCTCGTCCACTTCACCATCCTGCGCCCGCCGTACAAGCAGGACGCCACGCCCGTCGATCAGCTGTCGCTGATCGCGTTCCCGGCGCGCGAATTGTTCGTCGACAAGCTCGACTCGTTCGATCTGGTGATCTTCGACCGCTATCAGGAACGCGGCATCCTGCCGCTCGCCTATTTCGAGAACATCGCGCGCTACGTGGACAATGGCGGGGCGCTGCTGGTGACGTCGGGGCCGGAATTCACCGGCCCGCAAAGCATCTATCGCACGCCGCTCGCGGCCGTCCTGCCGGCACAGCCGACGGGCGACATCGTGGCCCAGCCGTTCAAGCCGATGCTGACGACGGACGGCATGAAGCATCCGGTAACGCAAGGCCTGGAAGGCGCCAACACGTCCAGCAAGGCGCCGACATGGGGGCGCTGGTTCCGGCTGATCGGCGCCAACAAGGTCTCCGGCGAAACGCTGATGAGCGGACCCGACAACAAGCCGCTGCTGGTGCTCGATCATGTGCAACAGGGACGCGTGGCCGAGTTGCTCTCCGACCAGAGCTGGCTGTGGGCGCGCGGCTTCGAAGGCGGCGGCCCGGAAGCGGAATTGCTACGGCGCCTGGCGCACTGGCTGATGAAAGAGCCGGAGCTCGCAGAAGAGCGTTTGACCGCGACGGTAACGGGCGGGCAGATCGTGATCGAGCGCCACACCATGGCCGACAGCGCCAAGCCGGTGACGCTGACCTATCCTTCCGGAAAACGCGCAACGCTGACGCTCTCGCAAGTCTCGCCCGGCCTGTTCCGCGCCAGCGCGAAAGCCGACGCGCTCGGGCTGTATCGCGCGACGGACGGCACGCTGAACGCGGTGACGGCGGCCGGTCCGCTCAATCCAAAAGAAGTCGCCGACATGCGCGCCACCGACGCGATCCTGAAAGCGCCCACGGAGGCGACCGGCGGCGGCACGCATTGGCTCGTCGACGGCATGCCGAGCATCCGCCGCGTCTCGCCGGGCAGCATCGCCAGTGGCGACGGCTGGATGGGGTTGCGCGCCAACAACGCCTACCGCGTCACCAGCGTGGAACAGCGCGCGCTGCTGCCGGTATGGGCGTGGCTGCTGCTGGTGCTGGGGTCACTGCTGCTCGCCTGGCGGCTGGAAGGGCGCTGAAAGAGCTTTGGTCGCTGTCGCCTCAACCTCGGCGTCGCACAGCCTTGGCTTTTTCCCGGCGCCGGACGAACTCGCGCAGCAAAGGCAGAAGGAACGCCTCGCTGAAATAGCCGAGTGGCGGATCGGGCTCGAGATAGAACGACTGTCCGACCACGTCTTCATTGTATTCGTCGAGCACGATCCAAAGCCGCATCTCGCCATCGAGCCCGGCGCGGCGCTTCTCCGTGTCGGGAATTTCCGACGCGAAGCGCTGGGCTTGAGGCTCGCGGCTGGTGATGGGAAACAGGAAAAGGACATCCTCGCCGCTCGGCTTTGGAATACGCACACCGACGGCAACGGGCCGAAACTTGCGTCCCTCCGTCTCGCCTTGCGCAGCTTGCCGGGCCCAAAGATACGGAAAGCGGATGACTGCGCCAGTGCGCAGCGCATCGAAGCTCACCGCTCGTCGCCTTCCGCGTAAGCTTGGACGGCGCGGCGGAACGCGGCGAAATCCTTGTCGGACATGGCGGCAAGCGTCCCAGATTTGCGGGTATCGGCGCGAGTCGTCAGGCGGCGATAATCCTCCACGCTGAGCAGAACAAGCCGCGGCTTATTGCGTTGCGTGATGGTAACGGGCTTGCGCAATGCCTCCGCGATGATGTCGCCCGATCTGCGGGAAAGGTCACTGGTGGTGTAGCGGGCCACGGCAAATCCTTTTCCTGTAATATACAGCATTTACAGAATATCTGCAAACGATCCTTTCAGCGATATGGGCACGGGATGCCGAGCATCCGCCGCGTCTCGCCGGGCAGCATCGCCAGTGGCGACGGCTGGATGGGCCTGCGCGCCAACAACGCCTACTGCGTCTCGCGCGCAGACGCGCGCTCACTGGGTGGCCCGATTAAATCGGGCCATGACAATCTATTTTTTGTTTGATTTGCTAACCCAACCCCGCGCCGTCCGCGCACGCCGGATCGTCGATGTGGGCGCGGCGGAGGTGGCCGCAGAGAGTCACCGCAATTCCGGCGTTCAGCGACAGCGCCAGAATCCGTGATTGGTCGACGGGGCCGGGGAATTTTACGCGGCCCGGCGGCAACCGCGCGAAGCCGACGCGCGCGTAATAAGGTTCGTCGCCCACCAGAATGATCGCGGTGTGACGGAGCTTGCGCGCGTCCTCGATGCCCTTGTTCATCAGCGCGATGCCGATCCCTCGTCCGCGCTGGTCGCTCTCCACCGCGAGCGGCCCGAGCAGCAGCGCCTTCTGGGTGCCCACCATCACGGGCCAGAAGCGCACCGATCCGCGCAAGGTACCGTCCTCGACGGCGACAAAACTCAGCGCGGCGACGGGCGCCACGCCCTCGCGCAGGCGATAAGCCGATTTGGCGTAGCGTCCCGGCCCGAAACTTTCCGCGAGCAGAGCATCGACCAGCGCTGCGTCTTCGGGCCGCTCGTGCCTGATCTGCCAACTCTCTTTTACATCGCCTGCCACGCCGCTAGGCTCCCGCCGAAAACATCATTGAAACCGACGGAGGTAATCTCATGGGCGTGCTGGATGGCAAGGTCGTTCTCGTCACGGGCGCAGCAAACGGCATCGGCAAGGAGTGCGCGCTGCTGGCCGCGAAGGAAGGGGCCGCGGTCGTCGTCAACGATCTGGGCGGCGCGGTCGCGGGCGGCGACGAGGGCTCGGCCGGCCCCGCCGAGCAGGTGGTGCAGCAGATCAAGAAGGCGGGCGGCCAGGCCGTCTCCAACTCCGACTCCGTGACCAGCCGCGCGGGCGTGGCGCGCATGATCGAGCAGGCAATGGACACGTTCAAGGGCCTACATTCGATTATCAATCCCGCGGGCATCTTGCGCGACGTGATGTTCCACAAGATGACCGACGAGGACTGGGACAAGGTCATCGAGGTGCATCTGCAAGGCAGCTACAATGTGTGCAAGGCGGCGGTGAACCATTTCCGCGAGCAGCAGGAAGGCTCGTTCGTGCTGTTCACGTCCACCAGCGGCCTCATCGGCAATATCGGTCAGGCGAATTACGCCGCCGCGAAAATGGGCATCGTCGGGTTGTCGCGCATTCTGGCGATGGAGGGCGCGACCAAGAATGTGCGCTCCAACACCATCGCGCCGTTCGCCTGGACGCGCATGATCGCCACGATTCCGATCAAGGATGAAGCCTCGGCGAAGCGCGTGGAGCGCATGAAGAACATGATGCGCGCCGATCAGGTGGCGCAGCTCGCGGTGGCGCTCGCCTCGCCCGTGACAAAGGATGTGTCGGGGCAGATCTTCGCCGCGCGCGGCAACGAGATCTTCCTGATGAGCCAGCCGCGCCCGATCCGCGGCATCGGCAAGGTGGAAGGCTGGACGCCGGAGACGATCGGCAATCATTGCATGCCGGCCCTGAAACCCAGCTTCTTCGATCTGGGCGCCACCACCGGAACCTTCGGCTGGGATCCGATTTGATGGCCTAAACGCATGGCGGGTAATTATAACAAGCCACAATCGCAGATTGATTGCTTTAAGATAGTCCGATAGCATCGCCTCGCTCGGCCACGTTGAGCGCTTCGGTCGCGCGGGCGGGAAGCACGCTTCCACGCTCCATTTGAACGTCGCCATTCCGACAAACGGGGGTTAAACGATGTCACCGAATTTCTACGGCACGCGGCTGTCCTGCGTCGCGGCATTTTTCACTGTTCTTAGCATCGGCATTGCCCAGGCCGCGCCGTTTGCGCAAGCCACGGCCAACAAATCCAATATCGCCAATCCCACGCCACCGGCCGCGCCGCCCAAACCATTTTTCGCGGCCTTCGACGTGAGCAGCGCTGCACAGGGCGCTGGGCCGGGCAGCAGCAAGATCGTCATCACCAGCATCACGCTTACGAACTTCAGCAGTTCCGCGCAGAGCGTCTACGTCTTCGCGCCTATATATGGGAGCGACACGACATCCTGCACGGCTGCAGTAGCAGGCGGCACTGAGCCTGGCATCGAAATTGAAGTTCAGGCGAAGGCAACAATCAGTGTGCCGTTTCCTTCAGGTCTTGTCTTTCACGGCTTTACGCCAAACTGCGTCGCCGTGCAGGGACAGACGACTGGCGTGGATGCCTATCTGGTGGGATATACGCAGTAACGGCTACCAATACGGACTAGGCGCCGTGTTGTGCGCGAGTTCCGCCAACCGCCGCTTGGTGGCCGGCGATAGTCCATCCGGCGGCGCGGCCGGATCGGCGAGCATCATCTCGCGTATCTCGCTGTTCGATTTGAATTTGTATTTCGCGTCGGTGACGCGGTAGAGCGCGATCACGTTGCCGATCCAGAACAGCCGCCGCGTGAAGATGCCGATCAACTCCGGCGCCGCGGATTCGGTCAGTCCGATCTCCTCTTCGAGTTCGCGCACGATCGCTGCGTCCGGTGGCTCGCCGCGATCGACCCCGCCGCCGGGCAACTGCCAGCCCGGCATGTAAGTATGGCGCACAAGCAGCACCCGGCCCTTGCGGTCCAGCACGAGCGCGTTCACGCCGAAGGCCATCGGCGAGATCAGCGCCTTGGCGCTCAGGAACAGCGCCAGGACATTGCGCCGCCAGAACTGTTGCACCCGGTTCAACTCAGGGAGCTCCGCCTCTTTCGTAACCGAATTCTAACCAATCCGGCCTAGCTTTTCCCGGTCGTTCCGGGAAACGATGACTTTGCCCATGTTGCTTGCCATTTCTCAAGCATACCGTGTCGTACGCAACCGCAGAGCGATGCGGTGGAGACCGCTGTCGTGAGCGCGGCTGGCTACGGGCGCTTGCGGGCGCTGATCGTCGAAGACAATCCGCACATGCGCGCGCTTCTGAAGACGCTGCTGCATGCCCTGGGCGTGAAACAGGTGCATGAGGCGTCGGAAGGCGAAGCCGGATTCAAGCTGCTGCGCGAGGTCAACCCCGATTTCATCCTCACCGATCTTTCGATGAAACCCATGGACGGCCTCGATTTCACGCGCCAGGTGCGAAACTCGCAGGACAGCCCCAATCAGCACATTCCGATCATCATGGTCACCGGCCATACCGAGCGCCTGCACATCATGGCAGCGCGCGACGCCGGCGTGACCGAAATCCTCGCCAAACCGATTACGGTGCAGAACCTGATGCTGCGCATCGCCGAGGTGGTGGACAAGCCGCGCCCCTTCGTGCGCTGCGAGGGCTATTTCGGACCCAATCGCCGGCGCCGCACCATGGAAAACTACACGGGGCCTTGGCGCCGCCATGACGACGCCCAAAAGGCTGTTGTGGCCGTCTGAAGCCGCCTGCGGGGCAGTCTTCACGGCTCTTTAAGGGCCTTTCTTAATAATGGCCTTGCGGGGTTTGTCGGCATTTCGCCGCTCCGTTGGCGCGAGCTGTTATTCATGCTTCAGATCGGTGGCATCGTCATTCTCTTCGGCTGCGTGTTCGGCGGCTTTCTCATGTCCGGCGGTTCGCTGGGCGTGGTGTTCGAGGCGTTGCCGCACGAACTGCTGACCATCTTCGGCGCGGCGCTGGCGGCATTGCTCGTCGGCGGCTCGATGTTCGAGATCAAGAAGATCGCCGGCGACATGGGCAAGATCGTCTCCGGCCCCAAGTGGAAGCACAGCGACTACACCGATCTGCTCTGCCTGCTGTTCCTGCTGGCCAAGACGATGAAGTCCAAAGGCCTCATCGCACTGGAAGCGCATATCGAAAAGCCCGAGGAGTCGTCCATCTTCAAGCGCTACCCGCGCATCTGCAAAGACCATTTCGCGCTCGCCTTCATCTGCGACACGCTGCGCATGATGACCATGAGCCTGGAAGACCCCAACCAGGTCGAGACGGCGATGGAAAAGCAGCTCGAGAAACATCACCACGAAGCACTGGTGCCCTCCGCCGCACTGCAAACGATGGCGGACGGCTTGCCGGCGCTGGGCATCGTGGCGGCGGTCTTGGGCGTGATCAAAACCATGGGCGCGATCAGCGAGCCGCCGGAAGTGCTGGGCAAGATGATCGGCTCGGCGCTGGTCGGCACGTTCCTCGGCGTGTTCCTCGCTTACGGCATGGTCGGCCCCATCGCCACGCGCCTCAAAGCGATCACCGAAGAGGAAGCGCATTTCTATCACGTGATCCGCGACATCCTCGTCGCCCACCTGCACGGCAACGCGGCGCAGATTTCGGTCGAGATCGGGCGTGGCAACGTGCCCAGCGAGGCGCAGCCGACATTCCAGGAGCTGGAAGAAGCGCTGAACAATATTCCGGCGGAAGGCGCCTAGAGCTTCGCGGCCTTCAGCCGTTCTTCCGCGAACGCGGCGAAGAAGGTGGCCAGCGCACCGGCCATCATGCCCAGCGGCATCGCGTAAACCACATCCATATCGCAGCCCAGGACGATAATGGCCGTGACGATCAAGCCGGTGATCTGCGCCAAACTCTTAGGCATCCCAAGGCTTCCTCACCAGAACGCACCGAGTGTTCCCCCCGGTCTCGCCCGATTGAAGCAGATGCTTAAGGAAAGGTTAATAGGCTACGGGATCTTGGGGTCTTCGCCGGTGTGGGCGCGGCGGATGGCTTCGCGCAGCTTGGGGTCGATCCTGCCGCTGTCGAGCACGACCTTCTCGGCTTCGACTTCCTTCACCGCCGACATCGGGATCGTGAAGTCGCTCGCGTTCTCGATATAGACGACGATGCTATCCTTGCGGACCTGCCGCACCGCGCCGAAGGCATGACCGCCGCCGTGCAGGAACACGTCGAAGCCTTCCTGGATTTTCTCATGCCACATGACAGGCTTCCTTTCGGTCAGACAGTGAACTCTATGCCCTGCGCCAACGGCAACGCATCCGAATAATTGATGGTTGCAGTCTGGCGGCGCATATAAGCCTTCCACGCGTCCGAGCCGCTTTCGCGCCCGCCGCCGGTTTCCTTCTCGCCGCCGAACGCGCCGCCGATTTCCGCGCCCGATGGCCCGATGTTCACATTGGCGATGCCGCAATCCGATCCCGACGCCGCGATGAAACGCTCGGCTTCCTGCATGTCGGTGGTGAAGATGCACGACGACAAGCCCTGCGGCACTTCGTTGTGCAACCGCATTGCATCGTCGAATTTGGAATACTTCATCACATAGAGGATCGGCGCGAAGGTTTCGTGGCAGACGGTCTTGCTCTGCTCCGGCATCTCCACGATGGCGGGATGCACATAATAAGCGTCGGCGTGCTTCTCGACGCGGCCGCCGCCGGTGATTTTGCCGCCTTCGTCTTTCGCTGCGGCCAGCGCGCGTTCCATGTTCTCGAACGCCGCCTTGTCGATCAGCGGACCGACCAGCGTGCCTTTCTCCAGCGGATTGCCGATGGGCAGGCCGGCATAGGTCTTCTTCAGCGCGGGCACGAGCTTGTCGTAAACCGATTCATGCACGAACAGGCGGCGCAGGCTTGTGCAGCGCTGGCCCGCGGTGCCAACGGCGGCGAACGTGATGCCGCGCTGCGCCAGATCGAGCTTGGCGGACGGCGCGACGATCATGGCGTTGTTGCCACCGAGTTCGAGAATGGATTTGCCGAAACGCGCGGCGACGACCGGCGCCAGCTCGCGACCCATACGCGTGGAGCCCGTGGCGCTGACCACCGGGATGCGCGCGTCCTTCGCCAGCATCTCGCCGACATCGCGCAGGCCCAGAACGATTTGCGAAAGGTTCGCCGGCGCATCGGCGAATTTCTTCAGCGCGCGTTCGAACAGCGCC
>DASXFK010000007.1:0-3662 GCA_036489635.1 Rhizomicrobium sp.
CCGCTACGCGCGCAACGATCTGATGGGGCTGGTGCGCGAAGACCTCGGCTACGACATCGCCCGCCATGTCGACTCCACCGTCCACAAGTTCGAGGAGTGGGGTCTGCCGATCATGAAAGATCCCGCCACCGGCCGCTATCAGCGCGAAGGCAAGTGGCAGATCATGATCCACGGCGAGAGCTACAAGCCCATCGTCGCCGAGGCCGCGCGCAAGGCCGCCACCGAAATCTACAACCGCATCATGGTGACCCATCTGCTGATGGACAGCACGAAGCCCAACCGGGTCGCGGGGGCGGTCGGCTTCAATGTGCGCACGGGCGACTTCTATGTCTTCCGCGGCAAGGCGGTGATCGTCTGCGCGGGCGGTGCGTCGCACATCTTCAAGCCGCGCTCCGTCGGCGAAGGCATGGGGCGCACCTGGTATGCGCCGTGGAGCAGCGCCTCGGCCTATGCGCTGCCGATCCTCGCCGGCGCCAAGATGATGCAGATGGAAAACCGCATCGTGCTGACGCGCTTCAAGGACGGTTACGGCCCGGTGGGCGCGTACTTCCTGCATCTGAAAACCCACACGCAGAACGCATACGGCGAGGAATACGAGACGCGCTGGTTCGACAAGCTGCGCGAAACCATCGGCGATTATGTCGATCATCAACCGGTGCCGACCTGTCTGCGCAACCACGCCTTCCTCGAAGAAACGAAAGCCGGGCGTGGCCCGATCCGCATGGTGACAACACAAGCCTTTCAGGATCCGCACAAGGAAACGGTGGGCTGGGAAAACTTCCTCGGCATGACCATCAGCCAGGCGGTGGTGTGGGCGTCGCAGAACATCGATCCCAAGCACACCAATCCCGAACTCACCACCTCGGAGCCTTATGTGATGGGCTCGCACGCGACATGCTCCGGCGCGTGGGCGAGCGGCCCATCCGATTACGCGCCCCCCGAATATCAATGGGGCTACAACCGCATGATGACGGTGGAGGGTCTGTTCGGCGCGGGCGACACCGTCGGCGGCACCGCGCACAAATTCTCGTCCGGCTCGTTCACCGAAGGCCGCATCGCGGCGAAAGCAGCAGTCAATTACGTCAACGATCTGCGAAGCGACACGCCGCAAGTCAGTGAAGCGGAATACGAGGCGCTGAAAAAAGCGATCTACCAGCCGCTGGAAACCTATGCGGTGGGCCGCAACGAGATCGTGGCGGGCACGGTGTCACCGAGCTATCTGCTGCCGATCCACGGTTTGCAGCGCCTCGAAAAGATCATGGACGAATATGTCGGCGGCATCGGTGCCAACTACACGACCAACGCGCCGCAACTCACCCGCGGCCTCGAACTTCTGGGCATGCTGAAGGAAGATTCGCAATATCTCGGCGCCGAAGATTTGCACCAGCTACAACGTGTGTGGGAACTGAAGCACCGCATCCTCGCCTAGGAGTCCGTGACGCATCACACGATGTTCCGCACCGAAACGCGATGGCCTGGCTATTACTACCGCGCCGATCACCCCAAGCTCGACGACACCGACTGGCACTGCTTCACGCTCTCGCGCTACGACCAGCGCTCCGGCGAATGGGCAATGGAGAAAGCGCCCGTCTATCACATCATCGATTGATGGCCGTCACGATGCGCTGACGAGGAAGAACGCGCTGGCACCCGCGAGCAACGACGCCACCGCGCAGGCGATCGCGACCACGTGAAAGCCCGCGACGAGGCCCGCGCCGCTTGCACCCAGCACGCTTCCCAATAATGCCGTCGCCACCAGGCCGCCCGTGCGCGCCAGCGCGCTGTTGAGGCCGGAGGCGGCGGCCGTGTGTTCGGCATCCACCGAGCCCAGTATCGCGTCGGTAAGCGGCGCCACCGCGCCCGCCATGCCGATGGCGATCATCACTATGGCGGGAAAGATCGTGGTCCAGTAATCCGCCTGCGCGTCGATGCGCAGAGCCAGCAGGAATCCCGCCGCCACGATCAGCGGCCCGATGCTAAGCGGCAGGCGCGAGCCGATGCGCCCCGCGAGCTTGCCCATCATCGGCGAGGCGAGCGCAACGATGATCGCGAACGGAACCAGCGACGAACCCGCTTGCGTTCCCGTATAGCCCACCGCGCGGATCAGCACATAAGGAAGCACGACCAGCAGCGCGCCCAGACCGCCGTAGAGCAGCAGCGTCAGCAACGACAATCCCACGAAGGTGGCGGAGCTGAACATCGCAAGCGGCATCATCGCGCTCGTTGCTTTGCGTTGCTCCGCGAACAGAAAGCCGAACATCAGCGCGATGCCGCCCACCGCCGCGACGATGGCTTGCGCGGTCCAGCCGTCGCGTCCCGATCCGATGGTCAGCCCCCAGGTGATCGCGCCGAGCGCCGCGGTCGCGAGCAGCCCGCCGAACCAATCGAGCGGCTGGATATTCGGCGGCCGTTGCTCGCGCACGAAAATCGCCGTCAGCGCGACGGCGCCGATAACGAGCGGCAGGTTGATAAAGAATATCGCACGCCATCCCGCATGGTCGATCAACCAGCCGCCGAGCACCGGTCCGATGGCCGCCATCGCCGCGCCCATCGCCGCCCAGATGCCGATGGCGCGGCCGCGATCCTCGCCGCTGAACGTGTTGCCGAGAATGGCGAGGCTGTTGGGCATCAACAACGCCGAGCCGATGCCTTGCAAAATCCGCCCCGCGAGCAGCCAGAACAGGCTCGGCGCCAGCGCGCACAGAAGCGACGCCAGGCCGAACATCGCCGTGCCGATGATGAGCAGCCGTGCGCGCCCGAAGCGATCGCCCGCCGCGCCGCCCAGCAACAGCAGGGCGCTCAGCGGCAACAAATAGCCGTTCACCACCCATTGCAGATCGGCGGCATCGGCCTTGAAGGTCGCCGCCATCGCGGGCAGCCCGACATTGATGACCGACCCGTCCACGAAAGCGAGGCTCGACGCCAGAATAGTCGCGGCGAGAATCCAGTTTGCGTTGGGTGTAGCGGCCTTGCTCATCGTTCCATCGCCGCTGTGATGGTGGGCGCGACAGGGATTGAACCTGTGACCCCTCCCGTGTGAAGGGAAGCGGAAAGCCTTATTTGACGGGGTTTCTCGCCCGTTGGAGACAGTTTCCACGATTTTTCCACGGGTTGCCTACGATTCACCGTTCCAGCGCTAACGTAATCGCTCGGTCCTTGAGCGCAGGAAGGCCCGGGTTTCCTCGTCGACACTATAAACTCGAATGCTTCTAAGTGGCCTGGTGAAAAGCGTGCGATAGATCCGGCGCAAATAGGTGGACGCAATGTTGGGCGTCTTCCCACGAAGGCTATTTCGAAAATTCTGCCTCGGATTGGCCTCCCAGCGTCCGTTGCGAACGACCAAGTCCGCTCCCATCAATACGCCGACGTGACGAAATTCAAAGCCCTGCACGCTGTAAACAGTGCCAACCTGTTCAGCGCCGGCAGGTTCGATCGCCCAGAATTTGGCTTCGGGAATACCTGCGGCACCCTTTTTCCCGTTCTTCAGCTCCCAGGGCAAAGCGAAATCGCCGATCACAATATCGTTGACCAGCGTGCCGTCTGAACGAGGATCCGACCATGGCCAACACCAACCGGCCGTGAGCCGCGCGCTGTTAGGCTCCGACACGTTCTTCATGCGAACCCAATCGAACACCTCGTGCGGTGTCTCGAGCACGTCGAAG
>DASXFK010000024.1:0-18503 GCA_036489635.1 Rhizomicrobium sp.
GGGTGTGGGGCCCCTGCACAAGGCTTGAAAGAGATCGCGGGCTGAACCACCCCCTCACCCAACCCTCTCCCCCACATTCGTGGGGCGAGGGCTTTTTGTTTTTTACGTCCTCTCCAGCTCCGGCGGCAATTCCAGGCCGGCGGGGTCCTGATGGATGATGACCTCGGCGTGGGGGAACGCCGCGCGCAACTCGGACTCCACCGCGTCGCTCACCTCATGGGCACGCAGCAGATTCATCTGCGGGTCGAGCTCGATATGGAACTGGATGAAGGCGTGAATGCCTGCCGCGCGCGTGCGCAAATCGTGCAGGCTCAGCACCTGGGGGTGGGCGCGCACGATGGCTTTGATGCGCTCGCGGTCTGCGTCGACGAGCTCGCGATCCATCAGCTGGTCGTAGCTTTGACGGAACACGCCCCACGCGCTCCACACCAGCGCGCACGCCACAATCAGCGCGATAATGGGATCGGCCTTTTCCCATTTCAGTCCCGCCGACAGAACGATCGCCACGATCACGCCCGCCGTGGTGCCGACATCGCCGAGAAATTGCAGGGCGTCCGCGCTGATGGCGATGGAACCTGTCTGCGCGACGACACGGCGCTGGTAGATGACAATGCCGATGGCGGCGAACAGCGACACGATCATCGCGGCCAGCGCCACGCTGCCACGCTCCACCGGCTCGGGCTCGATGAAGCGGCTGATCGACTGCACCACAAGAAACAGCGCCGAGGCCGCGATGAACGCGCCCTGCACCAATCCGGCCAGTGGCTCGGCCTTGCCGTGACCGAAGCGATGCTCTGCGTCGGCCGGCGTCAGCGCGGAACGGATGGCCACGAGATTGAGCGTGGAGGTCAGAAGATCGAGACCGGAATCGGCGAGCGCCGCCAGCACCGAAACCGAATGCGACAGCAGATAGGCCGCGAACTTGATCGCGATCAGCACGACGGAGACGCAGACCGATACCAGCGCCGCGTTCCGCATCAGCTGCGCGTTGCGATCGACCGTCGCCTGATTGCGCGCGTCCATCAGGGGAACAAACGTTCCGTGCGCCAGGGCGCGGCGGGAGTGTCGCGCCGATAGACGAGCCTGTCATGCAGCCGGAACGGGCGGTCGCGCCAGAACTCGATCTGCAGCGGCATCACGCGAAAGCCGGACCAATATGGCGGGCGCGGCACTTTGGTGAGCGCATACTTTGCCGCGTATTTCGCGATCTCGCGTTCGAACACGAAGCGCCCTTGCATCGGCCGCGACTGCTGGCTCGCCCATGCGCCGATCTGGCTGTCCTTGGCGCGGGTGGCGAAATAGGCGTCGGCCTCCGCATCGCTCACCTGGCACACGCTGCCGCGCACGCGCACTTGCTTGCGCTGTGTCTTCCAGTGGAAGCACAGCGCGGCTTGTGGCTGTCCCAGCAGCTCGCGGCCCTTGGCGCTTTCGATGTTGGTATAAAAGACGAACCCATCGGGGCCTGCGCTTTTCAGCAGCACCATGCGCACATCGGGGCGACCTTCGGCGTCCACCGAGGCTATGGCCATCGCGTTGGCTTCGTTGGGCTCGGTTTTGCCGGCCTCTTGCATCCAGGCGTCGAAGATCGTCATGGGATCGTCCTTGATCCCGATGCCGCCGCCGTCCACCGCCCCGCCGATATCGCTCATGCCTGCTGACTAGCACCTTCGTTTTTGCCGCGCTACGTTTCAACGCATGAACCGCGTATTTGCGCTCACCGCATGCCTGTGCTTTTGCGTCTCGCTCGCGAATGCACAACAGACCGTGCCGCTCGACCAGAAAGCCTTCGATAGGGGCGCGGCCGCTTTCGATGCCGGAGAATATCAAAGCGCCTTCGCCATTTTCAGCGATCTGGCAAAAAGAGGCGACATCGCGGCCACGCGCAACGTGGCGCTGATGGAGCGCAAGGGCATCGGCACCGCCCGCGATCCCACAACGGCGCGCGAAACATATGAAGTCGCGGCCAAGGCCGGGCTGCCGACCGCGCAATACGATCTGGCCGAGATGATGATCGAAGGCGAAGGCGGACCGGCCGATCCCCAGGGCGCCGTGCCGCTCCTGATGCAGGCCGCCGACGCGAACCATGCGCTGGCACAATACCAGCTTGGAATATTCTACGAGGAGGGCCGTTATGTGCCGCGGGACCGGGCGCGCGCCGCGACACTTTATGCGGCGGCGGCGCAGCGCGGCGTGTGGGACGCGAAACTCCGCCTCGCGGCGCTGGAGGGCTGGCCAACCCCGGCGGCCCCCACGCCTGCGCCGGGTCTGCAACCGGCGGAGCCGATTTCGCCCGCAAAGCCTTAGCGGAGGGGCGGATCGCTACCTATATTGAGCCGTGCCGCGACTCGGTTTTCGGCGGCAGGAGAGATTATGCGCAATCCGTACGAAGTCCTCGGTGTTTCCAAGACGGCCAGCGAAGCCGAAATCAAGAAGGCCTTCCGCAACCTCGCCAAGAAGCATCATCCGGACACAGCGAAGGGCGAGGACGCCAAGAAGAAGTTCCAGGAGATCTCCAACGCCTACGACATCGCAGGCGACAAGGAAAAGCGCGCCAAGTTCGACCGCGGCGAGATCGACGCCAGCGGCAATCCGCGCGGTTTCGATCCGGGCGGCGGATTTCGCCCCGGCGGACAAGGCCCGTTCGGCGGCGGCAACCCGCGCGATTTCCAATACACCTGGACCAACCAAGACGGTGGCAACACCACCGAGGGTTTTCACGCGGAAGATATCTTTTCGGATCTGTTCGGCGGGCTGGGCGGGGCGGCGCGTGGACGCCGGCGCAATCAGGCTCAGCGCGGCGAAGATTATGAAATGGGAATCACCGTGGGTTTCGAGGAAGCCGCGCGCGGGGGCACGCGCCGCATGACCGTGCCCACCGGCGCAGATGTGGATGTGCGCATCCCCAGCGGCGTGAAGGATGGCCAGCAGATTCGCCTGCGCGGGCAAGGCGCGCCGGGACGCAATGGCGGCCCAAACGGCGACCTGCTGCTGCAGGTGACGATCGCGCCGCATCCTTTCTTTACGCGCGACGGCAACGACGTGAAGATGGACCTGCCGATCACGCTCAAGGAAGCGGTGCTGGGCGGGAAAATTTCGGCGCCGACTCTCGGCGGCGCGGTGCAGCTCACCATTCCGCCCAATTCCAATTCCGGCGCCATCCTGCGGCTGAAGGGCAAGGGCATTCCTGCCCGCGGCACATCCGGCGGTGGCGAACAGGCCGGCGATCTCTATGTGCGCCTTGTCGTCGCCCTGCCCGACAAGCCCGACGCCGAACTGCACAAATTCGCCGAAAGCTGGGACACCGGCTACGACCCGCGGGCGAAGCTGAAATAGCTCGACCGCGTCATAGCATTATCGCACCCTGAACTCGTCCAACAATCGGACATGGCGTGCCCACTTGCGGTGACGTCTAACAGCGCTGGCAAAGCGCGCATCGCTCGTCACTACAAATGTCTCCCGCTCAATGGCGCAGCGCAGAAAGAAGCAATCGTACGCCGGGCGATCCAATGCAAATGAAAGTGCAAGCGCTTGCTCTGCCATGCCATCCATGGGAATCGTTTGAATCGTATTCATCAGGATACGAAAGAGTTGATCGGCGTCGTCTGCTTCCATTTCGCGCGCGCGCGCTTTGCGCCAGAATACGTTCGCGGCCTCGGCGATCCATATCGAAGGTGAAACGATCTCTTCGCGTCGCAAGCTTCTGGCGATATCGCTTCCAGGTTCGGGTGCTACGATTTTGACGAGGACCGACGTATCGGCAACGATCATCGGCTATCGCGATCCTGCCGGATCATTTCCGTGGAATCGCTGAATGTGCGACCGCTTTCCTCGAGTTCGCGCCGGATCGCGTCTGCTCTTTTCCAAAACTCTTCCGCTTTGCGCTGCCGCTGCAAGGCTTCTTCAAGGATCGCGCGGTGCTCCGCTTCGGCCGACCGGCCGTTTGCGATCGCGCGTTCTTTCAGAGCGGCGACTGTCTTTTCGGGCACATCACGGACGAGGAGTTGAGCCATAAGCGAATGCTATCACATGATAGCATTTTGTCAACTCAATCCACCAGCGCGCCATAGATCATCTTCTGGAACATCGGACATGCCACGCGCGCGCCCATGCGCGCACCGCCTGCGACGGCTTGTGCCGCGAGGTCGGGCGTCAACGGCGTGTAGTTCTGGATCAGGAAGATGAGGATCATGTCCTTCACCGGATCGGCCTGCCACCAGGTGCCGAACGCGCCGGGCCAGCCGAACGAACCTTTGCTGCCCGCGCCCATCCATTCGTGCTTTTCCGGCTCCATCACGACGGAAAGGCCGAGACCAAACCCCATGCCCGCCCATAAAGGCATGCCGAGGAACGGAATCGCGCGCTGCTCCGGCGTGAGATGGTTGGTCGACATCAGCTCGAACGTCTCGCGCTTGATGTAGCGCCTGCCGTCAAGCTCGCCTTTGTTGAGCAGCATGCGCGCGAACGAAAGATAATCGTCCAGCGTGGAGATCAGGCCACCACCGCCCGCAGTGAATTCCGGTGGTGCGTCGTAATTTGCAAACGGCACCGGGTTGAGTTTTCCCGTTGCCTGATCCTGCTGGTACATCACCGCCGCGCGGTCGCGTTTCGCGGGCAGCACGTGGAAGTCGGTGTCCTTCATGCCGAGCGGGCCAACGATGCGATCAAGAATGAAATCGCGATAGCTTTGCCCGGCCACGCGGCCCACGAGAAAGCCCAGCACGTCCGTCGAATGGCTGTAGTGAAGCTGCTTACCCGGCGGATAGGTGAGCGGCAAGGTTGCCAGCGCCTTCAGCCATTGGTCGGGTGTCTTGTCGTTGTCGAGCGGCGGCCCGAGGGCATCTTCATGCGCCTTGCCGATGGGGCCGGTCGAGGTGAAGGCATAAGCGAGGCCGGAGCGATGTGTCATCAGGTCTTCGACGGTGATGGCGCGCGGCGCGGGTTCGAGTCGGTCGATGGGGCCGTTCGGATCCTTCAGCACCTTCATGTCGGAAAATTCCGGCATCCATTTGGTGATGGGATCGGAGAGCTTCATCTTGCCCTCCTCGATCAGCATCATCGCCGCCACCGAAGTAATCGGCTTGGTCATCGAGGCGATGCGGAACAGCGTGTCGCGCGTCATCGGCTTGTTCGCCGCGATGTCACGCTTGCCCAGCGTGTTGAGTTGAACGATCTCGCCTTTGCGCCATACGCAGGTGACCATGCCCGAAAGATCGCCCGCATCGACCACGCCCTGCATGGCAGGGGCGACCTTCGCGAGGCCCTCCGGCTTGAATCCGTAGGCGGCTGCGTTCTTGTCCATGGTCGATTTCCTGTTCCGGCTGGCCGAACTCTGGGTGGGCGGCCCGCGCCCGTCAATGGCAGAATGACGGGGTCGTCATTTACGCGATGTGCTTGATTTCCGAGGCGTTCGGCCTTAGCCGAGGGTATCAATTCGAAGAACGCCAAGCGGAGCACCCTATGACCGGCCTGATGCAGGGCAAGCGCGGCCTGATCATGGGCGTCGCCAACAACCGCTCCATCGCCTGGGGCATCGCCGAAGCGCTGCACAAGGCCGGCGCCGAGCTGGCCTTCACCTATCAGGGCGACGTGTTCAAGAAGCGCGTCACGCCACTGGTTGCGCCGCTCAAGCCGGCGGCCCTCATCGACTGCGATGTTTCCCAGCAAGGCTCCATCGACGCCGCGTTCGACGAACTCAAGAAGAAGTGGGATTCGCTCGACTTCGTCGTCCACTCCATTGGATTCTCCGACAAGGACCAGCTCACCGGTCGTTACATCGACACGACGGAAGACAATTTCCGCATGACGATGATGATCTCCTGCTATTCGTTCACCGCCATCGCCCAGCGCGCCGAGAAGATGATGACCAACGGCGGCGCGATGCTCACCCTGACCTATTACGGCTCCGAGCGCGTCATGCCGCATTACAATGTGATGGGCGTGGCGAAGGCGGCGCTGGAAGCCTCTATGCGCTACATGGCCGAAGATCTGGGCAAGAAATCCATCCGCGTGAACGCGATCTCCGCCGGACCGATCAAGACGCTGGCGGCCAGCGGCATCGGCGATTTTCGCTACATTCAGAAATGGAACGAGTACAACGCGCCCCTGCGCCGCAACGTCACCATCGAGGAAGTCGGCAAAGCGGCGCTGTTCCTGCTCTCCGATCTGGGAAGCGCGGTGACGGGCGAAACCATGCATGTCGATGCGGGTTATCACATCGTCGGCATGAAGGCAGTGGACGCGCCCGACATCGCGGTGGTGAAGAGTGACGGTGCTTAAGCTTCCCGCAGGTCTCACACTCTATTTCACGCGACATGGCGAAACCCAGGCCAATGTCGAGAAGCGCTTCCAGGGCAAGACCGATACGCCGCTGACCGCGCGTGGCCGCGAACAGGCGCAGGAAATCGCCGCGACGCTGAAACGCATCGCGCCGGATTTCGCAGCTCTTACTTATGTCTGCAGTCCGTTCAGACGTGCGCGCACGACAATGGAACTGATTCGCGGCGGCTTGGGATTGCCGCGCGACGACTTCACCACCGATCCTCGCATTGTCGAGATCGATCTGGGATCGTGGGACGGCCTGACCGACACGGAAGCCAAGGCGCTGAACCCCACTGCGTTCGAGAACCGCATGACGCACAAAGGTACCGTGCGCGTGCCGGGCGGCGGCGAGAGTTACGGGGACGTCGCCAAGCGTCTGGAAAGCTGGATCGGCGACTTGAAGACAGACACCTTCGCCGTCAGCCACGGCGCCGCGACGCGAATCCTGCGCGGCTTGTTCCAGGGATTGAGCTGGGACCAGATGTCGGCGCTCGACGAAAAGCAGGGCGTGGTGTTTCGCGTCCGCGACGGCGCGCTCGACCGCTTCGATCCGGCGTCCTCACCGCCGCGTTAAATCTCGACCACTTCCGGCGGCGGCGGGTTCTGGAACAGCTTGTCCACCAGCTCATGACGCCGCTCCATCGTGGCGCGCTGGTTGATGTAGCCCTTGTCGGTGATCTCGTGGCCATCCACCGATGGCGGCTCGGCCAGCAGGATCACGCGCTTGATGCGCGAAGACGTTCCGGGGCTCGCCTTGTTGTGCGCGGCGAATTTCTCCGCGACGGCGGCGCGCACTTTGGGATTGGCGACAATCTTCGCCATGTCGTTTTCGTCGCCCGCCAGCGCCTTCACGCCTGCGAAGTTCGGCCACGCGAGCAGCGCAACGAATGGCTTGTCTTGTCCGCACACCACCGCGTCGGTGATGAATGGCGATGCTGCGCCGACCGCTTGCGCGCGCAAGGTGCCGACGGAAACCCAGGTGCCGCTGTCGAGCTTGAAGTCTTCCGTCACGCGGCCATCGAACACCAGACCCTTCGCGGGATCGTTCTCGTCCACGAACTTCGCGGCATCGCCCAGCGAATAGAAGCCTTCCTCGTCGAATACCTTGGCGGTGAGTTCGGGGCGGTTGTGATAGCCCGGCGTCACCGTCGGCCCTTTCACGCGCACTTCCATCTTGGTGCCGTTGGGCACCAGTTTCAGCGTGATGCCGGGCAGCGGCAGGCCGATCAGGCCAACGCGCTCCGTCACCCAATGCACAACCGTGATGCCCTGCGTTTCCGTCGCGCCATACATGGTGGTCAGCGGAATGCGCATGCCGGTGGAGGCAATCGACAGCGCCTGGAAGCGCTCGTAGATGTCTTGGCTAAGCGTCGCGCCGCCATAGCCGACATAACGCATCTTGGAGAAGAACTTGTCGCGCAGATCGGCATCCTTCTCCATCGCATCGGCGAGCCAGCCGAACGCGATGGGCGCGGAGCCGAACACCAGCGGCGTGACTTCGCGCAAATTGCGGATAGTCTCCTCGAACATGCCGGGCAGCGGCTTGCCGGCATCGAGATGCACCGTGCCGCCCGCATTGAGATTGCCGTTGAAGCCGATATTGCCGGCGGAGATATGATTCCACGGCATCCATTCCAGGCTCTGCGGAATCTCGTCGCTCTCCGGTTCCTCCTCGCGGAGCGACTCTTGCGCCGCGACGACCGCGCACATCATGCCGTGCGTCTGGATCACGCCCTTGGGCATGCCTGTCGAACCCGAAGTGAAGAGATATTTCGCCACCGTGTCGTGATCGATCTTGTCCATCGACGCGGCGACATCGGCTCTCGCGTTGCTGCGTAGCAGATCGTCGAACGAAGTGCTGTCGCGATCGGGCACCGGCATCACAGTCACGACTTCCACGCCGTCGAGCGGCAGCGCCGCCAGCGCGCGGGCATACATCGGCCCCTGCTCGGCGAAGATCATCGCCGGTTTCGTCGTTTCGAAAACGTGGCGCAGCTTGCCGTGATCGCCACTCATCAGCGAATAGGCGATCGACACCGGCGCCACGGGCACGCGCGCCTTCATTGCACCCAGCATCATCAGCGCATGCGGAATCGAATTGCCGGACAGGATCATCAGCGGCGCATCGGGACCGAGACCGCGCGTAATCAACGCGCGCGCAATCGCGTCCGCTTTTTCGTTGGCCTCGCCATAGCTGATGTAGCGCCAGTCGCCGGTCTTGCCGCCGGGTAAAGCCTCGCGCTGGCCGATGAAATTGCGTTCGGGATGCGCCGCGGCCTTCTCCGCGAAGAGATGCGCGATGGAGCGGTGCATCTGCCCCAGCGGATAGCGCGATTTTATATAGACGGTGCCGTCCGGCTTGCGCTCCACATCGATGGCCGGCGGCTTTTGGGGTAGAGGCTTGAACGGCGGTAGTTCAGATTTCGTCTGGATATTCATGCTCTTAGCCTCCCGGCGCAAAGAACTACACTTCGCACCCGTTGTTCTATATAAAGTCCCCCAAAATACGGGATTTACCCGATTGGGGTGCGCGCATGCGCGGCAATAGCGTTCTGCTCATCATCGGCGGCGGCATCGCGGCCTACAAGTCCCTTGACCTGATCCGGCGTCTGAAAGAGGCCGGGATTTCCACGCGCGCGATCCTCACCAATGCGGGCGCGCAGTTCGTCACGCCGCTATCGGTGTCCGCGCTCACCGGCGAAAAAGTGTTCCAGGATCTGTTCAGCCTCACCGATGAATCGCAGATGGGGCATATCCAGCTTTCGCGCTCCACCGATCTCGTCGTCGTTGCGCCCGCAACCGCGGACTTGATGGCGAAGCTCGCGACCGGTCACGCAAACGATCTCGCTTCCACCACATTGCTCGCGACCGACAAGCGCGTGCTGATGGCGCCGGCGATGAACGTGCGCATGTGGAACCACCCCGCGACGCAGCGCAATTACAAGACGCTGCAATCCGATGGCGTGATCTTCACCGGGCCTGATGACGGCGAAATGGCGTGCGGCGAGTTCGGCCCCGGCCGCATGAGCGAGCCGCTGGAAATCGTCGCGGCCATCGAGAACGCGCTTGCCGCCAACGCTGGCCCGCTTGCCGGCCTGAAAGCGTTGGTGACCGCAGGCCCGACGCATGAGCCGCTCGATCCCGTGCGCTACATCGCCAACCGCTCTTCCGGCAAACAGGGCTACGCGATTGCGAACGCATTGGCGCAAGCCGGCGCGGAGACAACGCTGGTATCCGGTCCTGTCGAAATTGTTCCGCCATTGCGCGTGAAACTGGTGAAGGTGGAAACCGCGCGCGAGATGCTTTCGGCTTGCGAAAGCGCCCTACCCGCCGATGTCGCGGTGTTCACCGCCGCTGTCGCCGACTGGCGTCCCGAAGCGGTGATGAACAGCAAAATGAAAAAGCGCGAGGGCGGGTCAGTGCCCGATCTGAAGCTCTCGCAGAATCCGGATATCCTTTCGACAATCGCGCACGGGGCGAAGCGTCCGCGCCTCGTCATCGGCTTTGCGGCGGAAACCGACGATGTCATCGCCAACGCAAAAACCAAGCTGACCAAAAAAAACGCGGATTGGATCGTCGCCAACGATGTATCGCCATCGACGGGCATCATGGGTGGCGACAAGAACACGGTTCACCTGATTACCGCCAAGGGCCACGAAGACTGGCCCGAGTTAGACAAGAAAGATGTGGGGATGCGCCTTGCCGCCCGCATCGCGGACGCGCTGAAGGGAAAAGCGGCGTGAGAAGCCTCATCCAAAACATCCCCTCGCCCCCTTTGAGGGGAAGAGGGGTAGGGGTGAGGGGGCCTCTCCACCAATTCCGGCTTCGCAGCGAGCGGCACCACCCCCTCACCCTCTCCCCCCGAGGGGGAGAGGGAATGGAGTTTTTATGCGGATAGAGATTGTTCGTCTTGATCACGCAAAAGACCTGCCGCTTCCCGCTTACGCGACCGAAGGCTCCGCCGGACTCGACCTGCTGGCTGCCATCGACATCGACATGGAATTGAAACCGCATGCGCGGGCGGCCATTCCCTGCGGTATCGCGCTGGCATTGCCGCCCGGATACGAGGCGCAGGTACGCCCGCGCTCCGGCCTCGCGCTCAATCACGGTGTCACGGTGCTGAATGCGCCGGGCACCGTCGACAGCGACTATCGCGGCGAAGTCAAAGCCATCCTCATCAATCACGGCGACGCGCCGTTCCGCATCACGCGCGGAATGAAGATCGCGCAGCTCGTGATCGCGCGCCACGAGCGCGTCCAAATCGACGAAGCGGCCACCCTTTCGCAAACCGCGCGAGGACAAGGCGGCTTCGGCTCGACCGGGTTCCACTCCGAGAAGAAGAAGACAGCATGACCATGTTGAAATTGTCGCGAAAAACTTTGTTGGCTTTGGAGGCGGTGATCGACATTGCGTTCAATGCGCGTCCTGAGCCGGTGCAAGCCAAGGAAATCACCGCGCGGCAGGGCGTGCCGCAGCGTTATCTCGAGCAGGTGATGCAGCAACTCGTGCGCGCCGGCGTTCTGAAAGGCGTGCGCGGACCGCGCGGTGGCTATCGCCTCGCCCGCGAGCGCCGGCGCATCTCCATCGGCGATGTCGTGCGCGTGGCGGAGTCCATCGACGATGACATGGAGAGTGCCGAACCGCGCTCCGCATTGGGCACACAGATCGTCACGCCCCTGATCGCGACCTTGCAGGAAGAAGTGATGGCCAAGCTCGACGCCATCTCCATCGAAGACCTCTGTACGCGCGCCCGCACCGCAGGAATCGATTGCGGCGGCGGCGTCAGCGCCGATTTCACGATTTAACCGGAGACACCATGACTCATAAGCCGGGACGCGGGCGCATCTTCAATTCGATCACGGAAACCATCGGCGATACGCCGCTCGTGCGCTTGGCGCGCATGCCCAGGGCGGCGGGCGTGAAGGCCGACATCCTGCTCAAGCTGGAATTCTTCAATCCCGTCGCCAGCGTGAAGGACCGCATCGGCGTCTCGATGATCGAGGCGATGGAGATGCAGGGTATCGTTGCGCCGGGAAAAAACACGCTTGTCGAGCCCACCAGCGGCAACACCGGCATCGCGCTCGCCTTCGCCGCTGCAGCCAAGGGATACAAGCTGATCGTGGTCATGCCGGAATCGGTGTCCATCGAGCGCCGCAAGATGATCGCGCTGCTGGGCGCGGAAGTGATCCTCACCGAAGCGCCGAAGGGGATGCGCGGCGCCATCGCCCGCGCGCAGGAGATCGTGGCGAACACGTCCGGTGCGATCGTTCCGCAGCAATTCGAGAATCCGGCAAATTCGGACATCCATCGGCGCACGACCGCGGAGGAAATCTGGAACGACACCGACGGCAAGGTCGATGTCGTCATCTGCGGCGTCGGCACCGGCGGCACGATCACCGGCGTCGGCCAGGTGTTGAAGGCGCGCAAGCCGAGCGTACGCATCGTCGCGCTCGAGCCGGAGGATTCGCCGGTGCTCAGCGGCGGACAGCCCGGCCCGCATCCCATTCAGGGCATCGGCGCGGGCTTTGTCCCCAGCATCCTCGACCGCACGGTGATCGACGAAGTCATCACCATCGGCAATGAAACCGCGTTCGACACCGCGCGCAAAGTGGCGAAGCTGGAAGGCATCCCGGTGGGCATCTCCTCGGGTGCCGCCATCGCGGGCGCGTTGGAGGTGGGTGCGCGGCCGGGCATGGAGGGCAAAATGATCGTGGCGATCGTGCCTTCCTTCGCCGAGCGTTATCTGTCCACCGCGCTGTTCGAAGGCCTCTGATCCAGCGCCGAAGGCGATGCGATGTGCGGAAAATTCACACAGATGATGAGTTGGAAAGAGGTCCACGACCTCTCCGAACTCACATCGACAGCCACGGCGCCTGACGAGATCGTCACTGTCACGCCCATGCGCATGGCGAAAATCCTGCGGCTGGATGCATCGGGGACGCGCGAGCTGGTCAACATGCGCTGGGGCTGGGCCGGACGAGGCGCCAAAGACCCCACCGGCAAGCCGGAATTCATCCACGCCCGCATCGAAACGCTCGACGTCAAGCCGACGTTTCGCGACGCCTTCCTGCACGGCAATCGCGGCATCGCCGTCGTCACCACCTTCAACGAAGGCGAAGAGATTTCGCCCAGCAAGACGCGCCAGCACGTCATCACGCCGCGCGACGGAAAACCGGTCGCCATCGCCGTCCTTTGGGAGCGCTGGACCAACCGCAACGAAGGCGAGCTTCTCACCTTTGTGATGGTGACGACGCCCCCGAATCGGCTCATTTCGAAGATCACCGAGCGCATGCCTGCCGTTCTGGGCAACGCCGATTGGAGCAAATGGCTGGGCGAGGAACGCGCGGGTTCGGACGAACTGAAGGCCATGCTGAAGCCCTTTGAGGGCGATTGGGACATGCAGGCCGCCGGAAAACCGCCGCCGCCGCCCAAACCCGCCAAAGCCAATTCGCAGCCGGACTTGTTCTGAATCGCAAGCCCTGCTCACAATAGCCGGCAAGCCGTTCGAGGAGATCTTCGATGAAACTGTATTATTCCCCCGGCGCCTGTTCGCTGTCGCCGCATATCGTGGCCAGCGAAGCGGGCATTCCCCTCGAACTCGAAAAGGTCGATCTCAAGGCGCACAAGACGCAGAGCGGCGAAGATTTCTACCAGGTCAATCCGAAGGGCTATGTGCCCGCGCTGAAGCTCGATGACGGCCGAATGCTCACGGAAGGCCCCGCCATCGTTCAGTATCTCGCCGATCAGAAACCCGCGTCGCATCTGGCGCCCGCCGAAGGCACATTCGAGCGCTACAAGCATTATGAATGGCTCACCTTCATCAATTCCGAAATCCACAAGAGCTTTACGCCGCTGTTCGGCAACGCCGGCGACGACGTGAAGACCGAAGCCAAGTTCAAGGTGATGAAGCGGTTCGAATATGTGAACGGCGAATTGCAGGGCAAGCCATTCCTGCTCGGCGATACGTTCAGCGCGGCGGATGCCTATCTCTTCGTCATGCTCACATGGGCGCATCATGTGAAGATCGCGTTGCCGCACAATCTGTCGGATTTCTTCAACCGCGTCGCACAGCGCCCCAAGGTCCACGCCGCGATGAAGGAAGAAGGCCTGGTGAAGTGATCCGCAGACCGGCGTTCTGGCGTTACGCCACCGTCGCGAGCGCTTTGGCCAGCCAGTCGGGGCGGTCGGTGAGGATGGCGTCTATGCGCTCCGACGCGAGTGTGCGCATGATTGCAGGATCGTCCACGGTCCAGGCACCGATCTTCAATCCCAGCGAACGCGCCAGTGCAATGTTTTCCGGCGTCGCATCCGTGTAACTGGGAAACCAGCCATCGCCACCCGCCGCGTGTATCGCCTTGAGGATCGAGCCGTCATATTTGACGGCGTCGTAGCCGCCGGCCCAGGGCGACGTTCCGGTTCGCGCCCAGTGACGCAAAACTTGCAGCGCCGCCTCGGCGGGCGGATCGTCTTGCGGCGGGGGTTGGCCGTCGCGAAACCAGCTCGCAGCCATCGTCGTGAACCAGCACTGCACGGTCGGTTCGATCTTCCGCGCATGCAACAGCGCAGGCCAGTCGAAGCCCACAAGAATGGCGCGGTCGAGGTAATCCGCCTGGCGCAGAATGCCGATCGCCGCTTCGCACACCGCTTCTGGCGAGGCAGACATCGTGCGGTCGGCGAAGGACGTCTTGATCTCGACGAACAGATGAAACGGCTTGAGCGACAGCTTCGCCAATTCGATCACTTCGGCGAGCAGCGGAATGCGCTCCGCTTCCGAGGCCAGCAGATCGGGATGCGAGGCAGGATAATCGCTGGCCGGATCGGCGTGGCTGACATCGTATGTCTCCAGCTCGGCGAGCGTGAGGTCCACGATCAGGGGCGTTGGCTTCGTCAGGAACTTGCCATCCGGGCCGCGGCAGATCTTCGAGTTTAGCCGGAAATCGTGGAATATCACGAGTTGGCCGTCTTTGGAGAGCTGCACGTCCAGTTCCGCGCCGTCGCAGCCGCGCGCAATGGCATCGGCAAACGCCGTCAGCGTGTTCTCGGGGCGCAATCCCGCGCCGCCACGATGGGCGATGTTCCACGCACCGGTCATCGGCATCAGGTATCAGAAACCGTCGCGACCCGATACACGAATTGCGATTCAGCGCGCCCAGTCATGGTAGAAAAAGCCGCCCAGGACCCAGGCCTGGGAAAGATCCGGCGAACGCACGGGCAATTGCAGCGCTTCGTAGTGCAACTGGAGTCTGGCGCCGCGCGTCACGCGAACATCGGCAAATAGCGCTTCGCCTTGCTGCACGCGTTCCATGTTCTCGCGCTGGCGCTTGAACGCCTGCGGCTCGTAAAGCTGCGACAGCAGCAGGCCTGTGACCTCGCAGCCGTAGCGCCGCACCAGTCCCGTGCCCGCCACGCGCATGCGGAAATCGTCGCCAACCGGCTCATAGATCGCCAGATTGCGCAGCACACCGGCCAGCGCGCGCGACGGCAGATCGCGGCCGACAACGAAGCCGCCGCTGTCGTGCTTGTCGCGCCAATTCTGATAGGCGAGTTCGGCGCCGCTGTGAGAGGGCGCCTCTTTTGGCATCCAATATTCGTCGCAATCGGACGAGATGAAATCCACATCCCGCCAGACAAGGCCGAGGGCTTGCATTGCTCCGATTCCCTTCCTGCGATGCGACAGTGCCCCGGCCAACACGCGCATTCGACTTGCGGCGGTGTTCTAGCGCTCACGCGTTGCGCATAACCTAGCGCGCGCGTGCGCCTTTTAATCGAGATTGTGTAAAATGCGAGAAATGCGGCCGTATCGGCTCGCGGCAGTCAGGTGAAATAAAACGTACCGGAAAGGACGAGATCTGCCGAGCCATCCTGCGATCTGATCGGCAGATCGATGCTTTCATGCCGGCGCAAGGTGACGAGCGGAGTGGACAGACGCACATCGTAGATCATTGGCTGCTGCTCGCGGATGCAGGCGTTCATGATGCTGACGCCTGACGTGAATGCGTGGCCGCGATAGAGCGTGGAGAAGCGCCTGCCCTTGATGTCGGAGCCGCAGCGCTTGAGAAAGCCGCTGCCCGCCAGGCGGAAGACATAGTCGGTGCCGCCGTCGATCGGCTCGAGCACCGTCAGATCGCGCAGCAGATTGGTGACCGCCCGCGCCGGGACATCGCGGCCAAGCCGCATCGCGCCGTGCTGTGCGCGGCATTCCAGCCAATATGTCTGAAGCTGCAGCGACGACGGATGTTCCGGCGCGAAGACCTGCGCGAAAGTGTGACTGGTGTCACCCGCAAACTGATAATCGACGAGTTGCGTCTGCTCCACGGCACGCGTCCCTGTCCGCGTAAGACAGGGTACGGCACAACCCTTAACGGGATTTTGACGTGCCGTTTCGTTTCGGCGCAGTCAGTTCTCGCGCGGCCGGTTCTTGCCGATATAGCCGAACATGTGCCCCGCGACATTGCGCATTTGTATCTGGTCGGAACCTTCCGTGATGCGATAGCGGCGGTGATGGCGATAGATGTGCTCGAATTGCTTGTGGCGCGAATAGCCCCAGCCGCCATGCACCTGCATCGCCCAGTCCGCCGCGTTGCAGACGAGCTGGTTGCCGCGATAGTTGCACATGCTCACCTTGTCGGAGAGATAGAGCTGGATCTCCGGCCCCGTCATGCGGTCCATCTCCCAAGCCGTGCGATAGATCAGCCAGCGCACCATCTCCGCTTCGGTCTGTAGCTCGACCAGCGGAAACTGGATCGCCTGATTGCGCGACAGTGGCTTGCCGAACGGCTTGCGCGTGTTCGCGTAATCGATGCTCTCATTGATGCAGTATTGCGCCGCGCCCACGCCGCTCGCCGCCTGGCGGATACGGTTCTCGTGCACGAAATGGCGCGCGAGAACCAGGCCGTTGTCCACCGGCCCGAACACCGCGCCATCCGGCACCCACACATCCTTGAACGAGACGCGCGCGTGATCCGTCGGCATGTTGAAGGTCCACATGTATTCTTCGATCTTCACGCCCGGCGCATCCATCGGCACGATGATGCAGGTCAGCCCGCGCGCCTCGCCGTCATTGCCCGACGTGCGGCAAAACACCATGTCGTGCGAGGCGACATGCACGCCCGTGTTCCACATCTTCTCGCCATTGATGCGCCAACCATTGCCATCCTTCACGGCGCGCGTTTCCATCCACGTCGCATCGGAGCCGTGCTTGGGTTCCGTCAACCCAAACGCCAACCGCACCGTGCCGTTCAGCATGCCGGGCAGGATGGTTTTCTTCTGCTCCTCCGTGCCGAAATCGCGCATCATCAAAATCTGCGGGAAGTTGCCGACGACGGAGGTTTCATTCTGCAGATCGTTGAACAGCCCGAGGCCTTTCGCCGCGAGATGCTCGCGGATGATCGCCATCGCCAGATTGCCGATATTCTTGCCGCCATATTCCTCCGGCAGCGCCAGCCGCAGGAACCCGGCCTTGTCCGCGCGCACGCGCATCTCGCGCAGCAACGCTTCCCAATCCTTGCGCGGCAGCCCGCCATGCTCGAAATCCGTGCGCGCCCATTCGCGGCGATGATCGAAGAAGCGGTCGTTATCGTCCTGATGCTGCAGCGGCATGATCTCGCGCTCGATGAACGCATCGATCTGCGCCAGCAATTCGGTGATGTGCTTGGGGATTGAGAAGTCCATGTGCCGTCCCGGGATAATTTCCCCTGATCTTACCGCATGACGGCGAAAATTGAAGTTGGGCTGGCATGCAACCTGTGGCATGCTCCCGCGATAAGTCGGGGGGCTCCAATGACCATTCAGAAAAACGGACGAAACATTCGACCGCTGCTCGCTAGCGGCGGGACGCTCGCGCTTGCCGCCTTCCTTGGATGGTTGGGCGGATCGTCGGTTGCCGCAGCGGCGGCGCCCACGCTTTCGCTGTCTCCCGCCGGCAATCATCCGGCATCGACGGCGACGGTGGGTGCCAAGGGTTTCGCCGCGGGCAGCGCCATCGACCTATACTTCGACACCACCGACGAGGCGCTGGCGGTGACCAACGGGAAGGGCAACTTCTCGAAGATTCAGATTCAAGTGCCGGCGTCCGCGTTGCCGGGAACACATTGGATTACCGCGGTCGCTCGCAACACCGGCGTGGCTGTCCAAAAACCCTTCCTTGTTTCCACCGACTGGAGCCAGTTTCACCAAACCGTCCAGAGGCAGGGGCACAATCCCTATGAAAACGTTCTAAGTACCGACAATGTGTCTGGCCTTGATATCGATTGGAAAGCGAAGACCGGCGTAGGCATCGGCTCTTCTCCCGCGGTGTTGAACGGCGTTGTCTATGTCGGGTCCCAGGACAGCAAGCTCTACGCCTTCAATGCGAACACGGGGGCCTTGCGCTGGAAGGCCACGACCGGCGGCCCGATATATTCTTCGCCTGCCGTTGTGAATAACGTCGTCTATATCGGGTCCTACGACGGCAAGCTCTACGCCTACAACGCCAACACGGGTGCCGTGCTGTGGTCGGCGGCAACGGGGGGACACATTTACGCTTCTCCCGCGGTGGCGAACGGTGTCGCCTATATCGGCTCTTTCGATGACAAGCTCTACGCCTATAACGCGTCCACGGGCGTCCTAAAGTGGTCGGTGACGACAGCCGACAACGGTACAATTTATACGGCACCGGCCGTCGCGAATGGCGTCGTCTATGTGGGCACGGAAAGCGGCAGTTTTTACGCCTACAATGCTTCCACCGGTGCCCCGCTTTGGTCGGTCAGCGGTCTAGTCACCGTCAACTCATCTCCGTCCGTGGCGAATGGCGTTGTCTATTTCGGCTCTGACAATGCCAATCTCTACGCCTATAACGCTATCACGGGCGGCCTGCGGTGGTCGGCGACAGCCGGCAGCGCGATCGGCGGCACGCCTGCCGTAGCGAACAACACGGTGTATGTGGGCGATACTGAGGGCGATCTTTATGCCTACAACGCCACCACTGGCGCTTTACGCTGGACCGCTGCGCTTGGCGCTGCTCTCAATTCTTCGCCTGTCGTAGCGAATGGCGTTCTGTACATCGGCTGTTACGATGGCAGCATCTATGCTTACGATGCGTCCAGCGGCGCTCAGCTTTGGTCGTCGGCAACTGGCGCTTATATTTATGCATCACCTGCAGTGGTGAACGGCATCCTCTATGAAGGTTCGGAGGACGGTAAACTTTC
>DASXFK010000025.1:0-3437 GCA_036489635.1 Rhizomicrobium sp.
CTTTGGGTAGATGATCATCTGTGTGCAGCGGAACGCGGCCAGGAGCTTGCCGGTTTCCTCGTTGGTGAGTGTCGCGTCCCAGACTTGCGTGGTGCGGCCGCCATGCAGCACCTGGGCGACGCCTTTGATGGCGCCCGCGCCCAGCGTGCCCATGAAATTGCATTTGAGCTCGACGGTGGTGAATGCGCTGGCGCCTTCGGGCCAGATCGTGCCGACGCCGTAAGCGCACAACACGTCGGCCAGCGCCACGATGGCGGGCGCCCACAACGCGCCGTTGCCCGCGATCAACTCCTTCTTCACCGGCAAGCGGCCCGCCACGCGCCCGGCCGCGGTTTCGGTGACCACGATGCCCAGCATGTGCGGCAGCCCGCCTTCGTTCCAGGCGTTCATTTCTTCGGGTGTGCGGACCTCAGACATTGGCTCAATTGTCCAGCGTGATCGTCAAGCCATCATAAGCCGGTTCGATACCCGGCGGCAGCGCGCGCTTCAACGCCTCGTAATCCAGATCGATATGCATGTTGGTGAGCACGGCGCGCTTGGGCTTTACGCGTGCGATCCAGCCGAGCGCCGTGTCGAGATTGGCGTGGCTGGGATGCAGCGCGTGGCGCAGGCAATCCACGATCCAGCACTCGACGCCTTCGAGCGCGGCGAAGGCGCCATCATCCAGTTCGTTGACGTCGCTGGAGTAGGCGATCGGTCCGAAGCGGAAGCCGAGCGAATGGATCGAACCGTGGCCCTGCAGGAATGGCAGAACCGCAATTGCGCCGCCCTCACCCGCAACCTCGATTTCGCGGAACGGCCGCGTCAGTTCCTGCGCCGCGACGATGGCGGGATAGCCGCCTTTCTCGTTGCCTTGAAACGCATAGCCGAACTTGTTGCGGATGGAGTCGAGCGCGGCTTTGTCGCTGTACACGTCGATGCGCTTGTGCATGCCGTAAGCGATGAAGCGCAGGTCGTCGAAGCCGTGCGTCTGGTCGGCGTGATCGTGCGTGATGCACACCGCATCGAGCCTGGCGTTGCGCGCGGCCAGCATCTGCTGGCGCAGATCGGGCGAAGTATCGACCAGCACCGTGGTCACGCCGCCGGCCGATTTTTGCCGCACGAGAATCGAGCAGCGCAGGCGGCGGTTCTTGGGATTGGCGGGATCGCACGCGCCCCAGTCACCGGCGCCATCGGGGCCGCCGATGCGCGGCACGCCGGTCGAGGAGCCGCAGCCCAAAATTGTCACTTCGCGTGTCATGTGGGGCGCTTTGCTTTGCTGAACAGGCGGAAAAAATTGTCGGTTGTGGCGATGGCGAGCTCTTCGGCGCTCACGCCTTTGAGCTCTGCCAGCAGCGCGGCGGTGTTCACGACGAAAGCCGGCTCATTGCGCTTGCCGCGATGGGGCATGGGCGCAAGATACGGCGCGTCGGTCTCCACCAGCAGCCGGTCCAGCGGCACGCTCTTCAACACGGCACGCAATTCTTCCGACTTCTTGAACGTCGCGATGCCGGAAACGGAGATGCAGAACCCCATCTGAAGCGCGGCATCGGCCAGCATTTGCGTGCCGGTGAAGCAATGGATGACCCCGGTGAACGCGCCCTGCCCCATTTCGTCGCGCAGGATTTCGACGGTTTCAGCGTCGGCGTTGCGGGTGTGGACGATCACGGGGAGTTTCAACGCGCGCGCCGCAGCTATATGCGCGCGGAAATTCGCGATCTGCGGGGCGCGCGGCGAATGATTGTAATAGAAATCCAACCCCGTCTCGCCGATACCGACAACCTTGGGATGGCGGCCGTGTTCGATCAGCGGCGCGGGGCTCTCCAGCAATTCCGGTTCGGCTTCGTGCGGATGGATGCCGACCGAGCACCACACATCCGCGAAGCGCTCGGCCACCGCCAGCACACCGGGGAATTTCTCCAAGGTCGTGCCGATGCTGACGCAGGTTCGCACGCCGGCATCGCGCGCGCGCTGGACCACCGCGTCCAGTTCCGGCGCGAATTCCGGGAAATCCAGATGGCAATGACTGTCGACGAGCATCACAACGCGCGTCCGCGCGCGGTTTGGGCGAGCGCGCGACTGGCGGAAAGGAGCGTCTGCCGCGGATCGAGATGCAACGCGTCCGTGCGCACGAAGCTGCTCTTGAGTTTCTCCAATACCTCGCTCCAGCGGTCCAGCCGCGCAGCGCCGCTTATGGCGCGTTTGCGGATGCGATCCGCCAATGTCTGCAACAGAAAATCGCCGAAGCGTTCGGTGCCGTCCGTCATACGCGACAGACGCTCGGCGAGCGCGAGAACCCCCGCCATATCCGGCGAGGCGATTTTATCGATCAGCTGTTCGGCATCTGCAGCAATGGCGAGGCCGTCGTCGCTGGCGAGCGCCAAAGCCGCGCCCAGCGATCCGCCGGCAAGCCGGGCCAGCATCGCGCGTTCGTTGTTGCCCATGTCGGGGAGACGTTCGGCGAGTTCGGTTTCCAGTTCGCGTTCGGCGAGCGGCTTCAGATCAAGCCGTTGGCAGCGCGAGCGGATCGTGGGCAGCAAACGTCCCGGCGCGTTGGCGAGCAGCATCAGCATCGCGCGCGACGGCGGTTCTTCCAATGCTTTCAACAGCGCGTTGGCGGCGTTGTCGTTCATGTCGTCGGCGGTGTCGATGATGGCGATGCGCCAGCCGCCCGCGCCGGATGTCATGCCGAAGAACCCGGCGAGCTTTCGGATTTCCGCGACACTCAACACCGTCATCAGCTTGCCGGAGTCGTTGAGCCCGCGTTTCAGCGCCAGCAATCCGGGATGCGCGCCGGCCGTCACCTGCATCGCCACGGGGTCGTTCGGCGCGACGGACAAATCCTCCGGCCCTTCGGCGGAGGCGCCATAGCGCAGCATATAGCGCGCCACGCGATAGGCGAATGTCGCCTTGCCGATGCCGGGTGGGCCCGAAATCAGCAGCGCTTGCGGCGGCCGCCCCGAGCGGATGGCGCGCGCGATCCGCAAAAGCGGTGCGTCCTGCCCGACAAGCGAAAACACTTCGCGCGGATGCGGCTGGCCTTCCAGCCGATCCGGTTCGACGATCTCTTCGGGTTTCGCTTTGCGCACCATGCCTACAGATTGAAGCGTTTCGCGGCGGTTTGCCAGATCAGTGCGGCCACAGCATCTTCGCTGCCATTCGCCTCGATCATCGCACAGCGATCGCCATTGTGCGTCGCGATCTTGCGGAAAGCCGTGCGCAGCTTCTCGTGGAATTCCGTATCGAACTTCTCAAAGCGGGTTTCACTTGAGGGACGTGCCTTCGCGCGCTGCAGGCCGATTTCGACGGGAAGATCCAGAACCAGCGTCAGATCGGGCTTGAAGTCGCCGATGGTGACGGATTCCACGCGGCGGATGGTTTCACGGTCGAGGCCGCGCGCAACGCCCTGATAGGCATAAGTGGAATCCGTGAAGCGGTCGCAGATCACCCATTTGCCG
>DASXFK010000058.1:0-10001 GCA_036489635.1 Rhizomicrobium sp.
GCCGAAGTGCGCGCCCATCGCCGCTGGCTGGAACTCAAGGCCCGGGGCGACAGCCCCGACGAAGCCGCGCTTCTCAAGGACATCCTGGAGCGCGACGCGCGGGATAAAGGCCGCGCCGTGGCGCCCCTGAAGCCGGCTCCGGACGCCGTCTTGCTCGATACCACCCATTTGGGTATAGACGCGGCGTTCGCGGCTGCCCTCGCTTTGGTCATACCCAAAATCGAGGCGCTCAAGGCCCGCCCCAGGGGTTGAAGGAGACCCGGCGGCGCCTCACTTAGAGCTGGCCCCGAAAACATCTCAGACGATCCAACCGCCTTGCGGGCGCCCTGAAGCATTTCACGTCCGCATGGAAGACCGCCGCGAAGGATCGCGGTTGGCACAAACGTTTACGAAAAGGATTTCCATGGCACGTGCTGCCGCCGCCGAATCGCCTGCTGAATCGATTGCCACTCCGTCCCGCGAGGATTTCGCGGCGATGCTCGAAGCCAGCTTCGAAAAACAGTCTCCTGCCGAAGGCTCCGTCATCAAAGGCAAGATCGTTGCCATTGAGAACGACTATGCCGTCGTCGATGTCGGGCTGAAGACCGAAGGCCGCGTGGCCCTCAAAGAATTTTCCATGCCCGGCATGCCGGTCACCGTGCAGGTCGGCGATGAAGTCGAGGTCTATCTCGAGCGCGTCGAAAATGCGCTGGGCGATGCCGTGCTGTCGCGCGACAAGGCGCGCCGCGAAGAAAGCTGGATCAAGCTCGAGCGCGCGTTCAACGAACAGGCCCGCGTCACCGGCGTGATCTTCGGCCGCGTCAAGGGCGGCTTCACCGTCGATCTCGATGGCGCCGTCGCGTTCCTGCCCGGTTCGCAGGTCGATGTGCGCCCGATGCGCGATGTCGGCCCGCTGATGAACCAGCCGTCGCCGTTCCAGATCCTGAAAATGGATCGCCGCCGCGGCAACATCGTCGTCTCGCGCCGCGCCGTGCTTGAAGAGCGCCGCGCCGAAGAGCGTTCGTCACTTGTCGCTTCGCTTCAGGAGAAGCAGGTTGTCGAAGGCGTGGTCAAGAACATCACCGATTACGGCGCGTTCGTCGATCTGGGCGGCGTCGATGGCCTGCTGCACGTCACCGACATCGCGTGGCGCCGCGTCAGCCATCCGACAGAAGTACTGAGCGTCGGCCAGACGGTTCAGGTGCAGATCATCAAGATCAATCCGGAAACGCAGCGCATTTCGCTGGGCATGAAGCAGCTTCAGACCGATCCGTGGGAAGGCGTTGCCGCGAAGTATCCGGTCGATGCGCGCTTCAAGGGCAAGGTCACCAACGTCACAGATTACGGCGCCTTCGTGGAGCTGGAGCCGGGCGTCGAAGGTCTCGTCCATGTCAGCGAGATGAGCTGGGTCAAGAAGAACGTGGCGCCGTCCAAAATCGTCACGCCCGGAACCGAAGTCGATGTGCAGGTGCTGGAAGTCGATTCCAACAAGCGCCGCATTTCGCTCGGCTTGAAACAGACGCAGGACAATCCGTGGGATGCGTTCTCCACCAACCATCCTGTCGACTCGATCATCGAAGGCGAGATCAAGTCGATCACCGAGTTCGGCCTGTTCGTCGGCCTCGATGGCGACATCGACGGCATGGTGCATCTGTCCGATCTGGCCTGGGACAAGTCCGGCGACGAAGCGGTCAAGGGCTACGAGAAGGGCCAGATGGTCAAGGCCAAGGTGCTCGATGTCGACGCGGAGAAAGAGCGCGTCAGCCTCGGCATCAAGCAGCTTTCCGACGATCCGCTGGAGAAAGCGGGCGCGGGCGGCAGTGCGCTGAAAAAGAACCAGGTCGTCACCGTGACGGTCACGGAAGTGAACGACGGCGGCGTCGAGGTCAGTCTCGCCGACGGCGTGAAGGCGTTCATCCGCCGCAGCGACCTGTCGCGCGACCGCAACGACCAGCGCCCGGAGCGCTTCCAGGTCGGCAACAAGATCGACGCGATGGTCACCTCTGTCGACAAGGCCAGCCGCAAGGTCTCGCTTTCCATCAAGGCGCGCGAAATCAGCGAGGAGAAGGAAGCCGTGGCGCAGTATGGCTCATCGGATTCCGGCGCGTCGCTGGGCGATATCCTGGGGGCAGCCCTGAAGAAGCGCACCGGCAAGAAGTCCAAGGACGACAAGGAAGACGAAGACGAGGAATAAGCTCGTCCCGCGATTTACGAATTGGAAAGGCGCGCGGAGCGATCCGCGCGCCTTTCTTAATTTGCGCAAGGCGCCTGCGCGCGCGGGTTAACGCCACGTTATCCAGCATCGCCTAGTTTTGGCGGAGGCTTTTCAAAAGCCGCTTGTTGGGTGTCAGGCAGAAATGTTCGCGACCGATATCGACGATGCCAGGAGTGGAAAAGCGCGTCCGCGCGCCCCGTCGGTCGGCGTGCTCATCCTCACCGCGATGCTGGTCTTCGCGACTGTGTTTGGCGCTATCGAGCTCACCAATCTGACAGGGCGCATCTCGGACGTCTGGCTCGCGAATTCCCTCGTCATGGCGATCCTGCTCAAATTTCCGCGTCACGCGTGGTGGAAGGTTCTGCTCGCCGCGGCGATGGGAAATATCGCGGCGGACTTGCTGGCAGGCGACACGCTGTTTGGCACGGCAGTATTTTCGTTCGCCAATCTTGTGGAGGTTCTCGCCGTCGCATGGCCGCTGCGCTCATGGGGCCTCGACGCCGAATTCTCCCGGCCGCATTCGCTGTTGATTTTCTATCCGCTCGCAGGCGCGGCGCCGATCGTCAGCGCGGCGATCGCAGCCACCTATTTCCATGACGGCTTCGGAATGGCGTTCCTGCAATCGGCCAGGAGCTGGTATTCGGCCGACGCTCTTGGTCTCGTCATTGTCGCGCCCATGCTGCTGACCGTGCGTGCCAGCGCCTTTGCGCGGATGTTCAGCCGCAGGCAGATCGGCGGAACAGCACTTTTGCTTGCAGTGCTGGGCAGCACGATCGCGCTCAATTACCTGCTGTGGGATTACCCACTCGCCTTCCTCTTTTTTCCAGCGGTCATGCTGCTGACTTTCCAACGCAGCTTTGAAGGTGGAGCGGTCGGCCTGGCGATGACGAGCCTCTATTTGACGGTTCCGCTATTCATCGCGAGTTCCACAAGCCATCTGCACCCCCATTCGTTGAATGAGCAGATGCTGATCGTGCAGACTTTCGTCGCCTCGATCGGCTTTTCCGTCGTCGTTGTCGGAGCGGCGCTCGAGGAACGCAAGCGCCTGGAACGCGGTCTTGCCTCAGCGCTGGTGCGGGTCGAGATGTCGCGCGAGGAGGCTCTCGTGGCGCGCGACGCCGCGGAGAAGGCCAACCGCGCCAAGTCGATGTTCCTCGCCAACATGAGTCACGAACTGCGCACGCCTCTCAACGCCATCATCGGTTTTGCCGAGGTGATGAACAGCGAAATGTACGGCCGGCTTGGCGACCCCCATTATCGCGAATACACCGGAATGATCCACGGCGCGGGCCACCATCTGCTGGAATTGATCAACGACATACTCGATATGTCCAAGATCGAGGCCGGCAAATTCGAAATCCAGCGCGAGAGCTTGTCGCTGGGCGCGCTGCTGATGGAATGCGTGGAGCTCATGCAAGACCGCGCCGATGCCGCGGAGGTTTCGCTGGATGCAGATGTTCCCGCCCAGCCGCTGCCGCTCTATGCCGACCGCAAGGCGATCAAGCAGATCCTGTTCAACCTTCTCTCCAACGCGATCAAGTTCACGCCGGCCGGCGGCAACGTTGTCGCCAAGGCCTGGCGCGACGGGGGGCAAGTGATTCTGTGCGTAAGCGACACGGGAATTGGCATCCCGGCCGACCAGATCACGCGCCTGGGCAATCCCTTCGTGCAGCTTCGGAGCCACGCCGGAACGTCACAAATAGGCACCGGCCTGGGTCTGGCTCTGGTGCGCTCCCTGGTCGAGATGCACCACGGCGATTTCCGCATCGACAGCGTGGAAGGCGAGGGCACTAACGTTACCGTGCGGATTTCCGCCGCCAAAGCGGTCGAACTGGCGGCCTGAGCCCCCAAAATGGGCGAATCCATTGCGCGGTTTTCGCCACGGCACCCAGAAAAGTCTGATTTTTCAGTAGGTTCCCTTGACGCTTGCGGCATTCCCTCTCTACGTTGATCGGCGTGGACGGCTCCAAAAGCCGTTCAGCTGGATCGCCCAGACGGGGGCAGGGGGAATGATAAAATCGGAATTGGTGGCGCGATTGGCGCAGCGCTATCCGCATCTCTATCACCGCGATGTGGAAAGGATCGTCACGACGATCCTGGATAAGATCACGCACGCATTATCGCAGGGCCAACGCGTGGAATTGCGCGGCTTCGGCGCATTCTCCGTGAAGGTTCGTCCGTCGCGCATGGGACGCAACCCGCGCACCGGTGCGCCCGTTACGGTGGAAGAGAAGCGCGCGCCGTTTTTCCGTACAGGCAAGGAACTGCGCGAACGGCTGAACGACGCGGAAGGTCCGCAAGCGGGCGCTTGAGCCCTTGCCGTTCGTTGCCGGCGGCGCTATGAGCCCGCTTCGATGAACGCGCCGCGATTCCACAACCCCGTCTTCGTCGCTCTCGACACGCCCGACCTTTCCAAGGCTTTTGCGATTGCAGAAGGCGTCGCCCCCCATGTCGGGGGGCTGAAGGTGGGGCTTGAGTTCATAACGGCGAACGGGCCCAAGGGGATCGAGAAGATCGTGAGGCTTGGCCGCCCGGTTTTCGCCGATGTGAAGTTCCACGACATTCCCAACACCGTGGCGGGCGCCGCGCGCGAGATCGCCAAGCTCGGCGTCATGTTGTTCAACGTCCATGCGGCGGGTGGCGAGGCCATGATGCGCGCAGCCAAGGAATCGGCCGCCTCCGTCAATCCGGATGTGAAACTCATCGCCGTCACCGTGCTCACCAGCCTGAACGACGACGATCTCGATGCGGTCGGTCAACGCAAGCCCGCACGCGAACAGGTGGAGCGCCTGGCGACACTCACCCAGCAGTCCGGCCTCGACGGCGTGGTATGCAGCGCGCACGAGATCGTGCCGCTGCGCAAGGCGCTGGGTCGCGAGTTCATGCTGGTTACGCCTGGCATTCGTCCCGCCGGCGCGCAGATCGCCGATCAGAAGCGCGTGATGTCGCCGGGCGAAGCGGTGCGCGCAGGCTCGGACATTCTCGTTATCGGGCGCCCGATCACGGGCGCGGCCGATCCGGTGGCGGCGGCACAGGCGATCGCGAACGAGATCGCCGCGGCCAATACTACAGCCTCATCCTTGGGTTAAGCTTGGGTTGCTTGATTTGCCGTGCTTCGGCGGCGATAAGGCGCGTCGCATGTCCATCCAGGTCAAAATCTGCGGAATCACCAGCGCCGAGGCGGCCGATGCGGCCATGCGGGCGCGTGCGGATTTCGCGGGATTGGTGTTCTTTGCAGCGTCGCCGCGCAATCTGCGCAGCGAACAGGCGGCCTCTCTTGCGGCGCGGATGCGCGGGCAGGCCCGTATCGTGGCGCTGCTCGCGGACGCAAACGATCAAGCCATTGCGACCGCCATCGACGCGGCGCAACCCGATTTTCTCCAACTGCATGGACGCGAAACGCCTGCCCGCGTGGCGGAAATCCGCAGCCATTTCGGCAGGCCCGTGATCAAGGCGCTCGCCGTCGCCGAGGCGAGCGATTTCGCCGCTGCAGCGGCCTTCGAGCCGGTTGCCGATCTGTTGCTGTTCGATGCGAAGGCCCCGGACAACGCGACCCGCCCCGGCGGGCATGGCGCGGCCTTCGACTGGCAGTTGCTCCGTGGACGGAGTTTCTCGCGGCCGTGGCTGCTCGGCGGCGGCTTGCATGCGCAGAATGTGGCGCGCGCGATTGAAACAAGCGGCGCTTCGGGCGTCGATGTGTCGTCCGGCGTGGAAACATCGCCCGGCGTGAAGAGCGCCGAGATGATCGGGGCATTCGTCACGGCCGCCAGGGCTGCGCAACTTGCGAGAGCTTCCGCATGAACACGCTGCCGAATTCCTATCGTGAAGGTCCGGATGCGAACGGACATTTTGGCGCCTATGGCGGACGCTTCGTCGCCGAAACGCTGATGCCGCTCGTCCTGGAACTGGAGAAGGCTTACGACGCGGCGAAGCACGATCCGGAATTCCACGCCGAGCTGAACGGCCTGTTGAAGCACTATGTCGGCCGGCCAAGCCCGCTCTATTTCGCCGAGCGCCTGACGCAGCATCTGGGCGGCGCGAAGATTTATCTCAAGCGCGAGGACCTCAACCACACCGGCGCGCACAAGATCAACAACTGCCTGGGCCAGATACTGCTCGCGCGCCGCATGGGCAAGACGCGTATCATTGCGGAGACGGGCGCAGGCCAGCACGGCGTGGCGACGGCGACGGTGTCGGCGCGCTTCGGGTTGCCCTGCATTGTCTATATGGGTGCGGTCGATATCGAGCGACAGAAGCCCAACGTGTTCCGCATGAAGCTGCTGGGTGCCGAAGTGCGCGGCGTCACCTCCGGCTCCAAGACGTTGAAAGACGCGATGAACGAAGCACTGCGCGATTGGGTCGCGAACGTCCACGACACCTTCTACATCATCGGCTCGGCGGCAGGCCCGCATCCCTATCCGGCGATGGTGCGCGATTTCCAATGCGTCATCGGCGACGAGATCAAAACGCAGATATTGGAGACCGAAAAGCGCCTGCCCGATCTTCTGGTCGCCTGCGTCGGGGGCGGCTCGAATGCCATCGGCACGTTCCACCCGTTCGTCGACGATCGCGATGTCGAGATTCACGGCGTCGAAGCGGCCGGCGATGGCGTGGATACGCCGCGCCATGCCGCCACGCTCACCAAAGGCACGCCCGGCGTGCTGCATGGTGCGCGCTCTTATCTGTTGCAGGACAGGGACGGACAGGTCCTCGAAGCCCATTCGATTTCCGCCGGCCTCGATTATCCCGGCGTCGGTCCGGAGCATTCCTGGCTGAAGGATCAGGGCAGGGTGAAGTATTTCTCCGCCACGGACCGCGATGCGATGGAGGCGTTCACGCTGATGTCCAAGCTCGAAGGCATCATCCCCGCGCTGGAGCCATGCCACGCCATCGCCCATGTCATGCGCGTCGCGCCCAGAATGCCCAAGGACAACGTGATCGTGGCGACGCTGTCGGGTCGCGGCGACAAGGATGTCTTCACGGCCGCGGCGGCATTGGGCGAAACGATATGATTGCTAAAAACATACCCTCGCCCCCACGCATGTGGGGGAGAGGGCAGGGTGAGGGGGTGTCTACAGCGAGATTCTCCGTCACCACCCCCTCACCCCAACCCTCTCCCCCGCTTCGCGAGGGCGAGGGAGGATTCTTTTTATGAGCCGCATTGCGAAACGCTTCGAAGAACTCGCGCGCTCTAACCGCGCGGCGTTCGTGCCGTTCATCACCGCGGGCGATCCGGATGCGGAGACGACGTTCGCGATTTTGTCCGCGCTACCGTCCGCCGGCGCCGATCTCATCGAACTCGGCGTGCCGTTCTCCGATCCGATGGCCGACGGTCCCGCGATCCAGGCATCGTCCTTGCGTGCGCTGCAAGCCGGCATGACCGTGCCGAAGGTGCTCGATCTCGTGCGCCGCTTCCGCAAGCTCGACAGCACGACCCCGATTGTCCTGATGGGCTACTACAATCCCATCCACGCCTACGGCACCGCGCGTTTCGCGAAGGATGCGGCTGCGGCGGGCGTCGATGGCCTCATCACCGTCGATCTTCCGCCGGAAGAAGATGAAGTGCTGCGCACCCCAGCCAATGCGCATGGCATCGACATCGTGCGTCTTGCGACGCCGACGACGGATGGCAAGCGCCTGGCGACCATCGCCAACGGGGCCAGCGGTTTTCTCTATTACGTCGCGATCGCCGGGGTGACCGGCACGAAAGATTTCGCCGAGGATGACGTGAAGGCGGCGGTGACGCGCCTCAAGGCGGGCGTGAAGCTGCCCATCACGGTAGGCTTCGGCATCAAGACGCCGGACCAGGCGGCGCGCATCGCCCGCTTCGCCGATGGCGCGGCGGTGGGCACCGCTATCGTGCAGCGCCTCGCCGGGGCCCGCGGCCAATCGCGGCAAATTGTTGTCGAGGATGTGCTGACATTCTGCCGGTCGCTTGCAGATTCCATGCATGCCGCGCGCGGCTAGTTGGTGTTAGGATAGCGCCATGAACTGGATCGCCAATTTCGTCCGTCCCCGGATCAAGAGCCTCATGGGCGGCGGCCGCACGGATACGCCGGAGAATCTCTGGAAAAAGTGCCCGTCCTGCGGCGAGATGATCTTCCACCGCGATCTCGAGGCGGCGCAGAACGTGTGCCCGTCTTGCGGCTACCACATGCGCATCGGGCCGCAGCAGCGCTACGCGGCGTTGTTCGACGCGGGCGCTTATGAGGAATTGCCGCCCGTCACCGTGCCGCTCGATCCGCTCAAGTTTCGTGACGAGCGCAAATATGTCGATCGTCTGAAGGATGCGCGTGCCAAAACCAGCCGCTCCGAAGCCGCCAGCGCCGCGCGCGGCACCTTGGATGGCACGCCGATCATGGTCGCCGTGCAGGCTTTCGATTTCCTGGGCGGTTCACTCGGCATGGGCGTCGGCGAAACGCTCGTCGGCGCCATGCAGGTTGCGGTCGCGGAGAAGCGGCCCTTTGTCCTCTTCGTGTCGTCGGGCGGCGCGCGCATGCAGGAAGGCATTCTTTCGCTGATGCAGATGCCGCGCGTCACCGTCGGCGTGGACATGCTGCACGAAGCCGGCTTGCCTTATCTCGTCGTGCTTACCGATCCCACCACCGGCGGTGTCAGCGCCTCTTACGCGATGCTGGGGGATGTGCAGATTTCCGAGCCGGGCGCGCTCATCGGCTTCGCCGGCCAGCGCGTGATCGAGCAGACCATCCGCGAGAAACTGCCGGAAGGATTCCAGCGCGCCGAATATCTGCTGGATCACGGCATGGTCGACATGGTGGTGCATCGCCATGAGTTGCGCGCCACGCTGTCGCGGCTGGTCCACATCCTGATGCGTCAGCCCAAGCCGAAGACGCAAACCCTGCCGCCGCCGACCATCACGGCCGAGCCTGCGCAGGCGGCGCCAAAATGAGCGTCGCGGTGCCCGCGAGCGGCGCGATTCTCGAACGCCTGCTGGCGCTGCATCCCAAGCGCATCGATCTGGCGCTGGACCGCATCGAGCGGTTGCTGGCGGCGCTCGGCCATCCGGAAAAGAAACTGCCTCCCATCGTCCATGTGGCGGGCACCAACGGCAAAGGCTCGACCTGCGCCTTCACGCGCGCCATGCTGGAAGCGCAAGGACTGAAGGTTCACGTCTATACATCGCCGCATCTGGTGCATTTCCACGAGCGCATCCGGATCGCGGGTCACATCATCGGCGAAGACGAGCTGACCGCGACACTGGACGATTGCGAACGCGCGAACGAAGGGGAGCCGATCACCTTCTTCGAAATCACCACGGCGGCCGCGTTCCTCGCGTTCTCGCGCCATGTCGCCGATGCGCTGGTGCTGGAAGTCGGCCTCGGCGGCAAATACGACGCCACCAATGTCATCAAGCCCGCGATCAGCATGATCACGCCGGTTGGCCTGGATCATCAGGAATTTCTCGGCTCGCAGCTCACGGGCATTGCGGCGGAGAAAGCCGGCATTATCAAGCCGCGCGTGCCGGTGGTCGTCGGTCCGCAGGAAGACGCGGCGCGCGATGTCATCATGCGCCGCGCCGATGCGCTGTCCGCGCCCGCGTTCTTCTTCGGGCAGGATTACTTTGCGCATGGCGAGCATGGCCGCATGGTCTATCAGGATGGCGACGGCTTGCTCGATCTGCCACTGCCGCGCTTGCCCGGGTCACATCAGATCGAGAACGCAGCGGGCGCGATCGCCGCTTTGCGCCACGCGCACAAAGGCTGGGCGCGCGAAGATGCGGTGGAGCAGGGGCTTCGTCACGTCGAATGGCCCGCGCGGCTGCAACGCCTGACCAAAGGGCCGCTCG
>DASXFK010000070.1:0-6030 GCA_036489635.1 Rhizomicrobium sp.
CGCATCGGCGCGGACATCATCAACGCCAATGTCGATGCCTATCGCCGCCTGCGCAACACGATCCGCTTCATGCTCGCCAACCTCGCGGGCTTCGACGAGAAAGAACGCATCGGTCATGACAAGATGCCGGAGCTGGAGCGCTATATGCTCGCGCGACTGGCGGAACTCGATGGCATCGTGCGCAAGGGTTACGAGAGCTACGACTTCAACGGCGTGTTCACGGCGATCTTCACCTTCTGCACCAACGATCTGTCGGCGTTCTATTTCGATGTCCGCAAGGACTCGCTTTATTGCGACCGCGTGGACAGTGTGCGCCGCCGTTCGGCGCGCACGGTGACGGACTTGGTCTTCCGCCACGTCGTGATCTGGCTGGCGCCGATCCTGTGCTTCACCATGGAAGAAGCGTGGACGCAGCGTTTCACCGGCGAAAACGAGAGCGTGCACCTGCATACGTTCCTCAAAACGCCCGCCGATTGGCGCAACGAAAAGCTTGTCGAGAAATGGGCGCGCGTGCGCCAGCTTCGCCGCGTGCTCACCGGCGCGCTCGAAATCGCGCGCAAGGACAAGGTCATCGGTGCGAGCCTCGAAGCACGGCCGGTGCTCTATGCCCCTTCCGAAGATGCTGCGGTGCTGAACGGAATCGACCTGGGCGAAATCGCCATCACTTCGGGCGCCAAGGTGGCCCATATCGATGCGCCTGCCGACGCGTTCAAACTGCAGGATGTTCCCGGGGTCGCGGCCACCTTCCATCATGCGGAAGGCGACAAGTGCGCGCGCTGCTGGATGATCCTGCAGGAGGTCGGCAAGAACCCGAATCATCCCGATCTGTGCAACCGCTGTTCCGACGCAGTGGATGCGCTTGAGGGAGCGGCAACTTGACCGCACGCGACGCAGGGCTTGCGGGCGTCATCGCGGCGCTGTTCGTCGATCAGGCGAGCAAGCTTTTGATGCTGTACTGGTTCGGCTTTGCCGCCATGCCGCCGACTGAGCGCATCGCGGTGTTGCCGTTCCTCTCGTTGGTGATGGCGTGGAACCGCGGCGTCAGCTTCAGCATGTTCTCCGCGCACACCCCATTCGGCGTCGCTGCGCTCGCGGCCTTCGAAGTCTTCGTCATAGGCGCGCTCGCCTATTGGCTGTGGACATCCACGCGGCGGTTCCTTGCGCTGGGCCTCGGGCTGGTCGTCGGCGGTGCGCTCGGCAATCTCGTGGATCGTCTCGTGCATGGGCGCGTCGCGGATTTCTTCGATTTTCATGCCTTCGGCCATGACTTCTTCGCCTGCAATCTCGGCGACGTCGCGATTACCCTGGGCGTTGTGTTGATGGTGATCGATGCGTTGGCCGAAGACGGAGCGCACAATGCCGGGCGATCGCGATGAAAGCACGCGGTCCACGGCTGGGCGCGCGCGATTGGGGCCTTGCAGCTGCCGCGATCGCGTTGCTTGTCGATCAGGGCTCCAAGACCTTGCTGCTCTATGCCCTGAATTTCCGCGATATGCCGGGCAAGCACCTACAGATATTGCCATTCTTTAATCTCGTGATGGTGTGGAACCGCGGGATTTCCTACGGGCTGCTCCCCGCCCACGGCCGGAGCGGCACGGTGCTTCTGGCCGTCTTTTCGGCTTTGGCGGTGGCGGGCCTTGGCTGGTGGCTGTGGAACGCCCGCAGGACCGCTCTGGCCATCGGTCTGGGCCTTGTGATAGGCGGTGCGCTCGGAAACCTGATTGACCGGCTGGTCTATGGAAAGGTCGCCGACTTTTTTCACTTTTACGCGGGTCGTTACGACTGGTATGTCTTCAACATGGCGGATTGCGCGATAACGGTCGGCGTGGTCACGCTTTTATATGACGCCTTGCTGAGGTCAGAGCCCGCGGCGCAAAAGGGTAAGCTGGAGTAATCCATGAAGTCTGAACATTCCAAGCGCGCTTTGTGCCTGGCCGCGCTGGCCGTGTTGTCGCTTTCGCTGGCAGGCTGCGAGGCAATCCGCAATGCCGCCGGCATTTCGAAAGAAGCGCCGGACGAATTCGCTGTCGTCACCAAGGCGCCCTTGGTGGTGCCGCCCGATTACAATCTGCGGCCGCCCCGTCCGGGCGCCGCGCCGACCAATCAGGCGTCGCCGACGGGTGCGGCGCAGGCGGCGCTGTTCAGCGACGATCCCAATGCGATTCAGCAAAGCCTCGGCACCGGTTACAGCGATGAGGAAAAAGCGATACTCGCCAGTTCGGGGGGCGCCATCGCCGATCATTCGATCCGGCAGGAAATCGCTTCCGACGCCAAATCCATGGAAGGCGCCGACCAGAGCTTTACCGATTCCATACTTTTCGGCGGCGGTTCCACAGCCGATGCCGGCCGCGCGGTGAACGCGGACGCGGAGAAGCAGCGCATAGACGCCGCCAAAGCGTCGGGTCAGACGACGCCGGGCGGCGGTCAGGCTCCTGCTGCTCAGACCACCAAGTCCGACGGATCCGCCACCATCCAGAAGAAAGATGACAGCGGGTGGTTCGGTGGGATTTTCTAAGACCGCCTTCGCCGCGGTCGTGATTGCCGTTGCGGCGGCGACATCTGCCCACGCCCAGGACAACAAGATCTTCCAGTTCGCGCTGCAGAACGGCATGCAGGTCGTCGTCGTGCCGGATCACCGCGCGCCGATTGTCACGCAAATGCTGTGGTTCAAGGTCGGCGCGGTGGACGATCCGCCGGGCCTGTCCGGCATGGCGCATTTCTTCGAGCACATGATGTTCCGCGGCACGACGAACGTGCCGGGAGAGCAGTTCGCGCAGACCGTGGCGCGCAACGGCGGCGAGGAAAACGCCTTCACCACGCACGACTACACCTGCTTTTACGAACAGATTGCGAAGGGCAAGCTGCAGCTGATGATGCATCTGGATGCGGACAGACTCGTCAATCTCGATCTGTCCGATTCCAATGTGAATACCGAGCGCAGCGTGGTGCTGGAAGAGCGCCGCATGCGGATCGACAACGATCCCCAGGCGCTGCTGCGCGAGCAGATGGAAGCGGCGCTCTATTTGTCCCATCCCTATGGCCGCCCGGTGATCGGCTGGCCCTATGAAGTGCGCCATATCGGACGCATCGACGCGCGCGAGTTCTATCTGCATCATTACGCACCGAACAACGCGATCCTCGTCGTCGCCGGAGACGTCACGCCGGAAGAAGTCCGTGTTGCCGCCTCCGCCGAATACGGCAAAGTGCCCGCGCGCCAGCTTGCGCTGCGCTGGGACTTCGCGGAGCCACCGCGGCTGGGCGAGACGCGGCTGGCGATCGACAGTCCCGATGTGAAAGTGCCGGTCTTCGAGCGGCAATATCGCGTGCCGAGCTACGCCAGCGGCGCGCCGGGCATCGCGGAGGCATTGGAGGCGCTCGCCCAACTCATGGGCGGCGACGCGACATCGGCGTTCTATCGCGAGCTTGTGGTCAAGCGCCGCCTCGCGTCCGACGCTGGTGCATCCTACGACGGCTACGCGCGCGATTCCGGCGAGTTCACAGTGTATGCGGTGCCGCGGCCCGGCGTGCGGCTCGACGTTCTGGAACAGGCGGTGGACGCCGTGATGAAAAGCTACGTCGTGGCACAGCCCAATGTGGCCGATCTCGAACGCGCCAAGACACAGCTCGTCGCCGACGCGACTTATCAGCGCGACAGCCAGTATCAACTCGCTTCCGCCTACGGGCAGGCGCTGGTCATCGGGCTCACGACGGACGATGTGGACGAATGGCCCGATCGCATCCGCGCGGTCACCGGAAAAGCCGTTCAGCAGGCCGCGATCAAATATCTGGTCAAGAAGGAGGCGGTGACGGGATATCTGCGGCCGGGTTCGCCATGAGGCGCGGATTGATAGCCGCAGCCTTGTGCGCATTGTGCCTCGGCGCGACGCCCTCTCTTGCATTCGACGCCAAGAACCTTCCCGCTCCGCACGGCGAACAAGTCTGGTTTGCGGAGGACCATACGCTGCCCATGATCGCGATGGTCGTCGCGGTGCCCGCGGGTTCGGGCTACGATCCGATTGCCAAGCCGGGGCTAGCCTCCTTTGCGGCGGACCTTCTCGATGAAGGCGCCGGTAAACTGAACAGCCAGGCCTTCCACACAGCGCTTTCCAACCGGGCCATTCGCCTTTCCATCAGTGTCGAGCACGACTACATGCTCATCCAGCTGGTCACCTTAAGCGAGAACGCCAAGGATGCGTTCCAGCTTCTGGGCCTTGCGCTGGCGCATCCCCGCTTCGAGGCCGAGGCCATCAACCGCGTGCGCACGCAGATACTCGCTAATCTCGAGCAGCAGAGCGAAGATCCTGCCACCGTCGCGGGAAAGGCATTCTTCCGGGCTTATTTCCACAATCATCCCTATGCCCATTCGCTCGGCGGCGACGCCAAGAGCGTGATGTCGATCCAGGCGAGTGACCTGAAGGCCTTCGCCGCGACGCATTGGGTTCAGCCGGGCCTGAAAATCTCCGTTTCCGGAGATGTCAACGCGGCGACGCTTCAAACCCTATTAAAGAGCGCATTCGGCCAGATGCCCAGGCGGATGCCGCCGTACATTCCGCCGGTCGGCCGCGTGGGGCAGCCGGGTGTGACGGTGATACCGATGCAGGTGGCGCAATCGGTGGCCGTGTTCGGCATGCCGGGAATGCTGCGCAACGACCGCGACTTCATTCCGGGTTATGTGGCGAACTACATCGTCGGAGGTGGCGGCTTCGCGTCGCGCCTGACGACAGAGGTGCGTGTCAAGCGCGGCCTCACTTACGATATCTCCACGTCGCTCGATGCGCTGCATCGTGCGGGTTATGTGGTGGGCGAAGTGGCCACCAAGCGCGGCAGCATGCGCCAAACCATCGATGTCGTGCGGCAGACCCTGAAGGACTTCGCGGCCAAAGGCCCGACCGACAAGGAATTGGCGGACGCCAAGACCTATCTCACCGGCGCGTTCCCGCTTGCTTTTGGCTCGAATGTGGGCATCGCGGGGCAAATGAACGCGTTCCAGCGTGCAGGTCTCGATATCGGCTATCTGGCGCGCCGCAATGCATTGATCGACGCGGTGACACTGGACGACGTCAAGCGCGCTGCAAAGCGCCTGTTCAATCCGCGACGCATGACCGTGGTAGTCGCCGGCACGATGGCGGGTGTTGCGGCACATGCGCCGCCACAGCCAGGCGTGGACAAGCCGGCGCCTGTCGCCACGCCGACTAAGCCCGCGCCCCACAAAACGCCGGTGCCTGCGATCGCTGCCAAGCCCAAGGCCACAATTGTCTCGCGGCCTGCCACGGCTCTCGCGCCGCATCACTGAGCTGTTGATGGCACGCGCTTGCGGCGGCGGCATCGGCCCGGCTCTGCTAGGCTTTCCGCCATGAGGATTCGCCGGCTTTCCGAGGGAACGATCAACCGCATCGCCGCGGGCGAGGTGGTCGAACGGCCAGCCAGCGCGATCAAGGAGCTGATCGAGAACGCGCTCGATGCGGGGGCGCGGCGCATCGACATTGCGGCGTCGAACGGCGGCGCCGACCTGTTGCTCGTGGAGGACGACGGCGAAGGCATGGAGGCTGAGGATCTGCCTCTCGCGGTTGAGCGCCATGCGACCTCCAAGCTGCGCGACGACAATCTCGCTGGCATCGTGACGATGGGCTTCCGCGGCGAGGCGCTGCCGTCCATCGGCGCGGTGTCGCGGCTCTGTATCGCCAGCCGCACGGCGATGGGCGAAGCGCACGAGATCAAGATCGAGGGCGGCGCGATCACCGGTCCTTCTCCGGCGGCCTTCCGCTCGCGCGGGCAATCCGGCACGCGGGTGGAAGTGCGCGAGATATTCTTCGCCACGCCAGCGCGTTTGAAGTTCATGAAGTCGGCACGCTCGGAAGACATGGCGACAACCGACGTGGTGAAGCGCCTCGCCATGGCGCGGCCCGATGTGGCGTTCAGCTTGACGATCGACGGAAGGCGCACGCTCGATCTGGAGAGCGAAGGCGATCTCTTCGGTGGACGGTTGAAGCGGCTGGCGAAGATCATGGGGCGCGAGTTCGGCGACAACGC
>DASXFK010000077.1:0-2968 GCA_036489635.1 Rhizomicrobium sp.
CGGCCGTTTGGTGCGGGTGAACCCGGCGTTGCCGGTTCGCGATTCCCTTTCCGATGCCATCGCGCTGATTGATCTTCCCGCTGCCAGACACAGCACCGCGCTGGAAAAAATCGTCGAGGATGGAGTCAAAGCCGCCACGGCGAAAGGCGCGCGCGCCGCGATCCTGATCACCAACGGGCCCACCTATCAAGCCATCGCACTGAATGCGGACGGCAACAAACCGATGTTCGACATCCCGGTGGCGGTGCTGGCGCCCGTCCAGGCGTTGCCGTTTCTGGCCGCCGCGGGACAGGGCGGCAGCGGCACCTTGTTCCTCACCGGCACGGGCGGACGGCGCGACGCTTTCAACCTGTCCGGCCGCATCGATCGCGGCAAATCGAAATGGATCGTCGTGTCCACGCCGCGCTCGGGATGGTTCACCTGCGCGGGCGAACGCGGTCCTGGTGTTGCCATCTGGCTGGCCCTGGCGCGTTGGGCGCCGAAAGCGCTGGCGGCATACAATCTCTGCTTTGTCTGCAACACCGGGCATGAATATGAATATCTGGGCGCCGAGCAGGCCTTGCAGGCGATCGCGCCGAAGCCCAACGAGACCGCGATGTGGCTGGCGCTTGGCGCCGGCATCGCCGCCCGGGATTGGCATGAGCTGATCCCGCCTTTGTTGCCGCTTCCCAGCGCCGATGCCCAACGCTATCTGGTCGTGAGCGCCGATATCTTGGACACGGCACGCCGAACCTTTGCCGGTCAGTCCGGGATCGAGGCGCCCTACGCGGTGAGCAAGTTCACCGCGGGTGAACTCACCCCGATCCATGAGGCCGGCTACAAGACCTTAGCGGGGTTCTTCGGCATCCATCGCTTCCATCACACGCAAAACGACGACGAAAAATGCATCGTGGTTGAGCCAACGCGCCAGGTTGTTGGCGGCTGCCAGGCATTGCTGCGGGCGTTGGCCTGAAGCGGCGCCCGACAGCATCTCCGTCCGATTGTGGACCGCGCAACATAACAAAAAGCCGAAATCCGGCAGGGGGAACAGGTGCCGTCAATGCAGATCAAGGACCCAGCAAAGCACGGCTTCGACGCGGCGCAGCTCAACCGGTTGGATGCGTTTCTGAAGGAGCGCTATCTCGACTCCGGCAAGCTGCCCAATGCGCAACTGTTGGTCAGCCGTCACGGCGAGGTCGTGCATTTCAGCAGCCAGGGCGCGGCGCGCGACGGATCGGACAAGCCGATCGACGAAGGATCGCTCTTCCGCATCGCCAGCATGACCAAGCCGATCACTTCGGTCGGATTCATGATGCTGGTGGAGGCGGGCAAGGTCGCGGTCGACACGCCGGTTCAGGATGTCCTGCCCGAATTCAAGAATATCGGCGTCTATAATGGCGGCCGCGCGGGCGTGGCGTTCATGACCAAGCCGACGGCCGAACCGATGCGCATGCTGGATTTGCTGCGCCACACCTCGGGATTGACCTATGGCTTCCAGAACCGCGGCAACATCGACGCCGCCTATCGCGACGGCAAGACCGACGTGGACAGGGTGGACAGTTGGTATGGCGGCGACGATCTGGACGAATTCGTCGGCAAGCTGGCCAAACTGCCGCTCGAATTCTCGCCGGGCGAGGCGTGGAATTATTCGGTCTCGACCGACGTGCTGGGCGCGGTGATCCAGCGCTTGTCGGGCATGAAGCTGGACCGCTATCTGACCGACAAGATCTTCCAGCCCCTCAAGATGAACGACACCGGCTTCGCCGTACCTGCGGACAAGGCCGGCCGCTTGACCGACTGCTACACCTGGTCGGCGCCGGAAAAGAAACGCGTGATGTATGACCGCGCGGCCGAGAGCAGATGGCTGCGCCAGCCGAAGCTGATCTCGGGCGGCGGCGGGCTGGTCTCGACGGCGATGGATTATCACCGCTTCTGCCTGATGTGCATCAACGGCGGCGAGTTGGACGGCGCGCGGCTGGTCGGCCGCAAGACGCTGGAATTGATGACCATGAATCACCTGCCCGGCAAATCCGATCTTTCCAGCATGTCGCGATCCATGTTCAGCGAAACACAGAATGCCGGCACCGGCTTTGGCTTGGGCTTTGCCGTGACCAAGGACGTCGCCAGATCGATGATGCCGGGGTCGGCGGGGGAATATTATTGGGGCGGCATCTTCTCGACCTCGTTCTTCATCGATCCGGTCGAGAAGCTGCACGCGGTCTTTATGACTCAACTGGGCCCCTCGTCCACCTACCCGATCCGTCGCGAGTTGAAGACGCTGATCTATTCCTCGCTGATTTGAAAATGCCGGCATTTGCCTTCAGGGAGTCACGCCGATGAATGACGGCACGATGCAGGATTTTCCCCTCACCCTGGACAAAATCCTGGACCACGCGGCGAAATGGCATTCCGATGTCGAAATCGTCACGGCGCGGGACGATGGAGCCAGCGATCGCATCAATTATGAGCAGTTGAAGTCTCGCGCCCTGAAGACGTCGCATGTCCTGCGCGAGTTGGGCGTGACGCTTGGCCAGCGGGTGGCGACCTTGGCATGGAACACCCAGGCGCATGTCGAGGCCTGGTATGCGATCATGGGGATGGGCGCGGTGTGCCACACGCTGAACCCCCGGCTGACGGCAACCCAACTTGCGGCCATGGTCAATCAATCGGAAGCGCGCATTATCATCGTCAGCGCCGATCTGCTGCCCCTGGCGCGGCAGACCGCCAAGGAGGCGGATGGGGTTGAGCGCATTCTTGTCATCGACGGTGACACGCTGGGCTCCGGCGACGGCGTCTCAGCGCTGGCCCCGCTGACGGAGCGCGCCGCCGAGAGCGTGAAATGGGGTGAATTCGATGAACGCGCGCCATGCGGCCTGTGCTTCACCTCCGGATCGACGGGAGTGCCCAAGGGCGTCAGCTACACCCATAGAAGCAACTTTCTGCACACGCTGCGCCTGCTGCAGGCCGATGTGCTGGCTCTGACCAGCGC
>DASXFK010000160.1:0-5099 GCA_036489635.1 Rhizomicrobium sp.
GATGCAGGCCGAAGCGGGGTTGACCCGCCGCCTCGCCAAACACGGCTTGCACGCCGAAGAGAAAGTCTATCGTGACCGGCTCGCGTTCGAGCTCGGCGTCATCACGCGCATGGATTTCCCCGGCTACTTCCTGATCGTGTCGGACTTCATGAAATGGACGCGGGCGCAAGGCATTCCCGTCGGCGTGCGCGGTTCGGGCGCGACCTCGCTGGTGGCGTGGGCGCTGGACATCACCAACCTGGATCCCATTCGCTTCGGCCTGTTGTTCGAGCGCTTCCTCAATCCCGAGCGCGTCTCCATGCCGGACTTCGATATCGATTTCTGCCAGGAGCGGCGCGACGAAGTGGTGCGCTATGTGCAGCTCAAATACGGCGAAGACCGCGTGGCGCACATCATCGCGCTCGGTTCGCTGCAGGCCCGCGCGGCGGTGCGCGACGTCGGCCGCGTGCTGCAGATGCCGCTGGGTCTGGTGGATCGCATCGCCAAGCTCATCCCCAACCCGCCGGGCAAATCCATTTCGCTGAAAGAAGCCATCGAAGGCGAGCCGCGATTGCAGCAGATGCAAGACGCCGAGCCCGGCGTGGAGAACCTGTTCTCCATCGTCAGCAAGATCGAAGGGCTGTATCGCCATGCCTCCACGCATCCGGCCGGCGTGGTGATCGGCGACCGGCCGCTGGACGAAATCGTGCCGCTCTATCGCGACCCGCGCTCGCAAATGCCGGTGACGCAATTCGATTACGAGGACGCGGAAAAATCCGGCCTTGTGAAGTTCGACTTCCTCGGCCTGAAGACACTCACCGTGATCGCCAAAGCCGAGGAGTTGCTGAAGCAGCGCGGCATCGTGCTCGACACGCAGAATATCGCGTTCGAGGACAAGCCGTCATTCGAGATGCTGGCGCGCGGCGAAAGCGTGGGCGTGTTCCAGCTCGAAGGCGCGGGCATGCGCGATCTGATGCGCAAGATGCGGCCCGACCATATCAACGATCTGGTGGCGCTGGTGGCGCTCTATCGCCCCGGCCCCATGGATTCGATTCCGAAATACATCGCCTGCAAGCGCGGCCGCGAGCAGCCGGAATATCTCGATCCCAAGCTCGAGCCGATCCTCAAAGAAACCTTCGGCGTGATGACGTATCAGGAAGACGTCATGAACATCGCGCGCGAGCTGGGCGGCTATTCGCTGGGGCAGGCCGATCTTCTGCGCCGCGCCATGGGCAAGAAGATCGCCTCCGAAATGCGCGTGCATGAAGAGCGGTTCGTCAAAGGCGCGGTGGAGCGCGGGGTCAAAAAAGGCGTCGCCGAACAGATATTCGAGCAGGCCGCCAAATTCGCGGGCTACGGCTTCAACAAAGGCCACGCCGCCGCGTATGCGCAAGTCGCATTCCAGACGGCATATCTGAAAGCGAATTATCCGGTCGAATTCCTCGCCGCGTCGATGACGCTCGATATCGGCAACACCGACCGGCTCAACATCTTCCGGCAGGAAGCGCAGCGCCTCAACATCCGCATCGCATCGCCGGACATCAACCGGTCGGATTCGCATTTCACCTGCGACAGCGAGAAGGGCGTGATCTTCTATGCGCTTGCCGCCGTCAAAGGTGTCGGCAAGCAGGCGATGGATCACGTCGTCGCCGAGCGCAAGGCGAACGGGCCGTTCCAGAGCATCGGCGATTTCTCCAACCGCATCGATCCCAAGCTGGTGAACAAGCGCGCGTTCGAGAGCCTTGTGCGCGCCGGCGCGTTCGATGGGTTGTCGCCGAACCGCAAGCAGCTCGTCGAATATTCGGACATGGTGCTGAACGCCGCCGCGCGCACGGCGCAGGAGCGCGAGACCGGGCAGGTGTCGCTGTTCGGCGAAGTGGCCGCCGCGGACGATATCCGCTTGCCCGCGATGGAAGACTGGATGCCGCACGAAAAGCTGGGCGAGGAGTTCAATGCCGTCGGCTTCTATCTCTCGGGCCATCCGCTCGATGCTTACGGCGCGGCGCTGAAACGCCTCGGCGCCACCACTTACGGCGCGATGCTGGAAGACCGCCGCGCCAATTTCCGCGCGGTGCTGGCGGGCACGATCATCCGCAAACAGGAGCGCCGCGGCCGCAACGACCAGCCTTACGGTTTCGTCTCGCTGTCCGACTCCACCGGCATGTTCGAATGCATGGTGTTCTCCGAAGTGCTGGTCGCCTCGCGTCCGGTGCTGGAAGCGGGCAAGTCTGTTCTCATCACCGTCGCGGCGGACTTGATGGACGAAGAACTGAAGCTGCGCGCGCTGTCGATCGTCGATCTCGACAAGGCCGCGGCCGATGCGGGCGAGGGGCTGAAGATCTATCTCGACAACACCGACCCGCTGAACGCCATCGCCACGCAACTGCGCACGCCCGGCAAAGGCCTCATCACGCTCGTCGTGCCCGGCAGCGAAGGCCGCGAAGTCGAAATCAAACTCCCCCAGCGCCAGCAGGTGAACGCCGCCATCAAAGGCGCGATCAAATCGCTCCCCGGCGTGGCGATGGTGGAAGCGGTGTAAAAAAGCTGCGAACGCGATTTCAAAGATCAATATTTTGTGGTGGCGGTAGATCGAGGGGCTAAATATCCATCCCCTCATTGTCATGGCCCGATCAAGCCGGGCCATGACAGTTGGGGGAGTGGTTAGAGCGAAGCCACCGCTTTACCCAAGCGCTCCAGGCCGCGCTCCAGCAGCTTGGGGTCCTGCGCGAAGCAGATGCGCAAATATTCGTCGCTGCGTTTGTCGTCGGGCGGGGCGAAGGCGGAGCCGGGGGCGGTGCCGACGCGGGCGTCTTCCACCAGCTTGCTGGCGAAGGCGAAGCTGTTCTTCATGCCTTCGATCTGCAGGAAGCCGTAGAACGCGCCTTCGGGGCGCATCCAGCGGACGCGGTTCTGCGCGTCGATGAATTCTTGCGTCACCTCGCGCCCGTTGCGGCAGCGTTCCAGCAAACTCTCGCGGAATTCGTCGCCCTGCGGCGACAGCGCGGCCAGCGCCCCCCATTGCGCGAACACCGTCGCGCCCGTGTTGTTCGACATCGACAAGACCCCCGCGGCTTCGGCCAGCGAAAGCGGATGCACCAGCCAGCCGATGCGCCAGCCCGTCATCGCCCACGGCTTCGAGAAACTGTTGATGACGAACACGTTATCGTCCGGCTCGGCGACCTGCAGGAACGAGGGCGCATGGCCGCTGCCGTCATAGACCAGCGTGCCGTAAACTTCGTCGCTGACGATGGCGATTCCGCGCTTGCGGGTGAACTCGAGCAGCGCGCGCTGTTCGGACGGCTGCATGATCCAGCCGGTCGGATTGCCGGGCGAAGCGACGAAGATCGCCTTGGTGCGCGCATCGCAAGCGGCGAACAGCTTGTCCATGTCGAGCCGCCAGTGCGGCGTCTCGCTGCGCCAATCTTCGTCGAGGCGATGGAAGCGCACTTCCGCGCCACAGATCTGTGCCGACTGAAAGATGTTGGGCCACACCGGCGACACGCACACCACATTGTCGCCGGTGTTGACGACGCTCTGCAGCGCACACGTCACCGCCATCATCGCAGCGCCCGGAACCGTGATGCGCTCCAGATCGATATCGACATTCAGCACACGGCGGTGAAAATCGCGGATCGCCTCGCGCAAGGGCACGATGCCGCGCGCGAAGGTGTAGAACGTCTTGCCATCGTCCAGCGCCTGCTTGGCGGCGTCGCGGATGAAGCCCGGCGTCACCAGGTCGGTCTCGCCGAACCACAGCGGGATCATGTCGGGCGCGCCCAGCGCCGTCTTGGCGACATCGGCGATGCCGTTGGGAAAGAAATGATGCATGATGGGGCGGATAGGTGTGTTCATGACCTCACTCTATGCCGCAAATTTCCGCCGGGAATAAGCGGTTTTGCATGCCGGGAATGCGGCCAAATTGCCGGAAAAGGGCCCGGCGTTGCAATCGCCCCCCCAAATCCTTATAAGCCCGCCATCTCGCACGCGTGGGTGGGTTTCGGCAGGTGTTCTGCTGTCCCCGTCCGGTGTCGCTCGGGAGCGTCGGCCCCACGAAGTTGAAGACTTCGCGTCAGGCCGCGCGACCAACAAAGCGATAACCCGCGCGTCTGGCCAACCGGTAAAGGAGACTGACTTCATGGCTTTGCCAGATTTTTCCATGCGCCAACTGCTCGAGTCCGGCGCCCATTTCGGTCACCGCCAGCAACGCTGGAATCCGAAAATGGCGCCGTTCATCTACGGCGCGCGCAACGACATTCACATCATGGACCTGACGCAGACCGTGCCCATGCTGCACCAGGCGCTGGTCGCGCTGCGAGACATCGCGGCGGGCGGCGGGCGCATCCTGTTCGTCGGCACCAAGCGTCAGGCGTCCGAGCCGATCGCGGCCGCGGCCACGCGCTGCGCGCAGTATTATGTGAACCACCGCTGGCTCGGCGGCACGCTGACCAACTGGCAGACGATCTCGAACTCGATCAAGCGCATGCGCACGATCGAGGAGACGCTGAACTCCGCGCAAAGCTCCGGCCTGAAGAAGAAAGAGCTTCTCGGCCTGTTGCGCGAGCGCGACAAGTTGGATCGCTCGCTGGGCGGCATCAAGGAAATGGGCGGCCTGCCCAACATGCTGTTCGTGATCGACACCAACAAGGAGGCCATCGCGGTGGCCGAAGCGCGCAAGCTCGGCATTCCCGTGACGGCGATCCTGGACTCGAACAGCGATCCCGACGGCATCACCTATCCGATCCCCGGCAACGACGACGCGGCCCGCGCCATTTCGCTTTATTGCGATCTGGTCGCGCGCGCGATCATCGACGGCCTCTCCGACAGCCAGACGGCTGCCGGCGTGGACCTCGGCGAATCCGAAGTGCTGCCCGATCTGCGCCCCGCGGAAGAAATCGCCGCCCCCGCCGCCTAATTCGCGTTACGGAGTATCCCATGACGACCCCACCGCCCCCAGCACCTCTGGTGAAGGAACTGCGCGACAAAACCGGCGCAGGCATGATGGACTGCAAAGCCGCGCTCACCGAAACCAATAGCGACATGGAAGCCGCCATCGACTGGCTGCGCAAGAAGGGCCTGTCCAAGGCCGCGAAGAAGGCCGGCCGCGTCGCCGCCGAAGGCCT
>DASXFK010000006.1:0-8957 GCA_036489635.1 Rhizomicrobium sp.
GCGGCGTTCTGCGCGGCGGCGACGTGACATCTGGGCGTCTCCTTATTTCGGCCGCTTGGCGCCGTAGAGCGAGCGCCGTTGTTTGCGATCTTTCACGCCCTGCGTGTCGAGCACGCCGCGGATGATGTGGTAGCGAACGCCCGGAAGATCCTTCACGCGTCCGCCGCGGATCAGCACCACCGAATGTTCCTGAAGGTTGTGACCTTCGCCGGGGATGTAGCTCACGACTTCGTAGGCATTGGTGAGACGAACCTTCGCAACTTTTCGCAGGGCGGAGTTCGGCTTCTTCGGCGTCGTTGTATAGACGCGCGTGCACACGCCGCGCTTCTGCGGGCAGTGCTTGAGAGCCGGAACCTTGTTGCGCTTGGGCTTTTCGCCCCGCGGCTTGCGAATAAGCTGATTGATCGTCGGCATTCGTCTTCCCGTTTCAAAGCCGCGTTGCCGCGGCAAAACAAAATTCGGGGCGCCGGCCTTTCGGCCTGCCCCTGACATGCGGAGGACTTAGGGAAATCCCTGAGTCGCGCAGTTCAACGCGTCTAAACTGGTTCCCCAGCAGCGTTTTTCGCGGTTTTCCGCGAGACAGCCTGCCCTGGAAGGTGCGGCTATATAGAAGGGTGGATTTTTCCGGTCAAGCCCGGCGAAATGTTATTTCGCGGCGGCGCGAAACCCGCCTAAAGCCGGCCTTCGTACTGGTCGGCGAGCCAGGCGGACACGGCCGCCTCATCCCGCTTGGAGCGCAGGTAGTGAATCCAGGCCTGCTGCTCGTGAAGCACGGCGCCGAGTTCCCAGACGCAGAGGGTCGCCTGGTGCGGCATGGGCCGGGACCAATCGTGGAAATCCGGGGAATCGGCCGTCTTCGCCCAAACCGACTCCCACAGCTCATTGTTGCCCTGCCAGCTGCAGGCGATCAGGAAGTAGAAGCTCTCCCCGCAGCGGTGCAGGATCACGAAGCCCAGATCGCTGAGCTGGTCGAGGGGCTGGCGCGCCAGAAACGCCCGCGCCATCGCCTGGATTTCCGCCGCCACCGGCCTTTCAGCCGTTCCTATGTCGTACCATTTTAGGCGTCTTGGCCCGAGCGTCAGCAACGGCCCTGGCGCGATCAGCTTGTCATAATGGACGTAGTCAGGCGCCACGCTTTGCCGCATCGGCATTTCGGTTTGAGGCTTATCGGGCATGACGCATTCTAGCTTGCCAGCACGCCGAAAAGTGTCAGCACCTCGCGCCCGGCCAGAATCATCAGGTCGATAGTCGCCAGACTGAACACCGCGAACCGCAAAGGCACGTAATTGCTGGTGTTCTGCACGAAAGAGTGGATCACCCGCAGCGCCACATAAATCCATGCCAGCCACAGCGCGAATGTGTCGCCATGCCCGATCAGATCGACGTAGAACACCAGCGCATAGAAGATGACCGGCTGCTCCATCAGGTGATTGTAATTGTCGGCCACGGCGCGGGTGCGCGACGGCAGATGGTCGAGCGAACCGGGATGCTTGGCGCTGGCCGGATCGACCTTGGCGCGCTGCATCGCCGGGATGCGCGTGGCGTACATCCAGATCCACACGATCAGCGTCCAGACGATCAGCGCCAGAACCGGCATCAAAAAGGAATCCATCGCCATCGCACCCTCCCCCCTTGCTTCGACAAACCTTAGCGCGAGTCCCTGCGGCAAAGTTGCGAATAAGTCTCATTGACGAATCTTGGTGCGCAGGGCATGGTCCAGTTGCGAGTGATTATCAGTTACATACTAGGGGTACTATGGAACCGGCACGTGCGGCTTTGGGATTGGCGACTTTCGGGATCACATCGGCGGCGGCCGTAGCCAGCGCGTTCGGCCAGACCGTGGCCAGCAATGACGACGGCAAAAACACCATCGAAACGGTGAATGTCACCGCGCGCAAGACCGCGCTCGACAAACTGCCCCAGACGGTTCTGGACACGCCGCAATCCATCAACGTGGTGCCGCTCAAGGTGATCCAGGAACAGGGCGTCGCCAGCCTGCAGGATGCGCTGAAGAACGTGCCCGGCGTCACGCTCAACGCGGGCGAAGGGGGCGCGCATGGCGACACGGTGAACCTGCGCGGCTTTTCCGCCAGCGACGACTTCTTCCTCGATGGCCTGCGCGACACCGGCTTCTACACGCGCGACTCCTTCAATTACGAGTCGCTGGAGGTTTACAAAGGACCGGCCTCGACGTTGTTCGGCCGCGGATCGACCGGCGGCGTGATCAACCAGATCTCCAAGACGCCGCAGCTTTATCCCATCATCGCGGGCACTGCTTCCGTCGGCACCGCTGACTACTATCGCGGCACCGTGGACGTGAACGAGATGTTCGGCGACGACGATGCGTTCCGCGTCAACGCGATGGAAGATACCAACCATGTCGAGGGCCGCGACGATGTGCGCAATCGCCGCCTCGGCTTCGCGCCCTCCGTCGCCTTCGGCCTCGACACGCCGACGACGCTGACGCTCTCCTACTTCCATGAAGAGCAGAACGATGTGCCGGATTTCGGCGTGCCGTTCCTCAACGGCGCGCCGGTGAAGGTGCCGCGCGATACGTTTTACGGGCTGGCCGACGACGACAGCACCAGGACGAACGTGAACGTCCTGACCGGCACGTTCAACCACGACTTCGGCAGCGACCTGTCGATCAACGACAAGGCGCGTTACGGATTCTACCGCTTCGACACGCGCATGACGGCGCCGCATTACGGCAATGCGAATTGCTACACGGGGGCTGCGCCTTTCGCCGGTGGCCCCGTGTGCACCGGCGCCGCCGCCGACGTGCCCGTGACGCCGACCAATCCGTTGTTCCCTGTCGCGGGGATGCCACAAAGCCAGATTTTCGTGCAGCGCGACCGGCCGAGCGCCTCGGGCGATGTCACCACTTTGATGAACGAAACCGACCTCACCTGGAAGTTCGCCACCGCAAACATCGCCCACACGCTGATCGCCGGAGTCGAGTTGGACAAGGAAGAAGCGGCACTGATCGGCTATGCCAACCAGGACACCCAGATCGTGGCCACGCCGCTGCTGAACCCCGATCCGCTGGAGGCGTTTCCCGGCCACCAGACCGTGATCAGCCGCAGACCCGACACCAGGACGAACACCGTCGGGTTTTATGCCATCGACACCATCGATTTCACGCCGCAATGGAGCCTGATCGGCGCACTGCGCGAGGATCGCTTCAACGCGAGCTATGACGAGCCGGTCAGCGGCTCGCATTTCGATCACACCGACTGGATCCTCACGCCGCGCGCGGCCCTGCTTTACAAGCCGACGGATACGCAGAGCTATTATTTCTCTTACGGCACGTCGTTCGACCCGTCGGCGGAAAACCTTTCGCTGTCGGCGCGCAATGCCGATCTTCCACCGGAGAAGGATCACTCCTTCGAGCTCGGCGGCAAGCAGCAGATCCTGGGCGGCCTGCTCTCGCTCACTGAAGCGCTGTTCGACACCACGATGAACAATGCGCGCATCTCCGATCCACTCAACCCGGCCCTGCAAGTGCTCTCCGGCAACGAGCGCGCGCAAGGCGCGGAGTTCGATGTCGCCGGCAATATCACCGAGCATTGGGAAATCCTCGGCGGCTACACTTATCTGATTGGCAAGTCGAAGGGGCTGTTCGGCCCCGGCATCGACGGTCCAATCCCGAACACCGCGCACGATCAGGCCAACTTGTGGACCACTTACGACTTTGACAGCGGGCTAAAGCTTGGCGTGGGCGCGAACTATCTCGGCCGCCGTGCCGCGTTCAAGGATGCGGCCGGCGCGGAATCTTATGTGCCGAGCTATGTGACGTTCGACGCGATGGCGGCCTATCAGATCACCGACAACGTGCAACTGCAGCTGAACGGCTACAATTTGTTCGACAAGTACTATTACGCCAACACGTATTTCTCGAGCGATGCGGAAAACCATGCCGTTCCCGGCGCCGGCCGCACATTCCTCTTCACGGTGGCGGTCAATTACTGATGCTGGTGCAGGTCCCCCATGTGCTTGACGGCGCCACGCTCGCGCAGATGCGCGCACGGCTCGCCGAGGCCGCATGGGTGGATGGACGCGTCACCGCGGGGCATCAATCGGCGCGCGTCAAGGAGAACCTCCAGCTTGCCGAGGATGGAGCCGACGCGCGCGCATTGGGCGACATCGTGCTGCGCGCGCTGGAGCATAATGGGCTGTTCATTTCCGCCGCACTGCCGCGCAGCGTTTTCCCGCCACTGTTCAACAAATACGAGCCCGGCAGCGGGTTCGGCGCGCATGTCGACAATGCGATCCGCGAGATCGCCGACACTGGCCGGCGCATCCGCACCGATGTTTCAGCCACTTTGTTCCTCAGCGCGCCGGAAGATTACGACAGCGGCGAGCTCATCGTGGAAGACACTTACGGCAGCCACGCGGTGAAGCTGCCCGCGGGCGACATGATCCTCTATCCCGCCACCAGCCTGCATCGCGTGGCGCCGGTAACGCGAGGCCAACGCATCGCGAGCTTCTTCTGGATCCAGAGCCTGGTGAAGGACGATGGCGAGCGCACAATCTTGTTCGAGCTCGATCGCACGATCGCGGAACTGGGCCAGCGCGCGCCGAACGATCCCGCCCTCGTCCGTCTGACAGCGACCTATCACAACCTCGTGCGCAAATGGGGCGCGCCATGAACGCGCCGTTCGCGCACACCGACGCCTGGCGCGTGGCCGCAATGTCGATGATGCGCGAAGACGAATTGCGCGCCGTTCTGGGCGGCAACACGGCTCTTCCTTGGGTGACGGCCGCCGCGAACAGCGGATTGATCGAAGCACAATTGCGCCTGGGACGCATGCGCCTCTGCGGCGATGGCGTCGCGAAAGACGAAGCCGAGGCACTGGCATGGTTCACGCACGCGGCGGAAGGCGGCAACGCCGAAGCGCATAACATGCTCGGCCGTTGCTTCGAGAACGGCTGGGGCACGACTCCCGATCCGGACCGCGCCGCTACGCATTACGCGATTGCCGCCGGCGCGGGCGATGCGTGGGCGCAATACAATCTCGGCCATCTGTTCCTCGACGGCATCGGTGTGCCGCGCGATCGCGACGAAGCGTTCCTGTGGTACAGCCGCGCGGCGGACCAGGGCCATGTGCGCGCGATGAATTTGCTCGCCCGTTGCGCCGAGGAAGGTTGGGGCTGCGCGAAGGACGCAAGCGATGCGCGCGAATGGTATCGCCGCTCGGCGCAAGGCGGCTATTTTCGCGGCGCCTACAACTACGCGACGATATTGCTGGCGGAATGTTGCATCGTCGGCGCGGCCGTATGGTTTCGCCGCGCCATCGAATCCGCGCCGCAACCCACGCGCGCCAACATGCTGACGGCACTCGCCCGCAGCGCCGATCCGCGGCTCAACAACTTCGCGGCATGGTTCGATCCCCGCGCGGGCAACGGCGCCGGCCTCGTTTAGGCGGCGAACAAGTCGAGCCGCACGCCGGCGACGCGCGCCTCATGTTCGAGAAGCGCGCGTTTCATCGGCAATCCACCGCCGAAGCCCGTGAGTTTGCCGTCGCTGCCGATCACACGATGACAGGGAACGATCAGCGCGATGGGATTGGAACCGTTCGCGTGCCCGACCGCGCGAAAGGCTTTCGGATTCTTCAACTTCGCGGCAAGTGCCCCATAGCTCGTCGTCGCGCCAAAGGGGATTTCGGTCAGCAGCTTCCAGACGCATTGATGGAAATCCGGGCCGTCCGGCGCCAGTACGAACGCGAATTGTTGACGCTTGCCGGCATCGTATTGCGCAACCTGTTTCTGAACGTCGGCGAGTTTCTTCTCGTCGCGCTCCGCGGCCGGATCGATTTTTGCCGCGCCGGTGGCGCGAAGAGTGAAGCGCAGCAGCCGGTTCTCGCCATCCACCCACGCGGCAAACGCGCCGAATTTCGATTGGATGGGCGCCCAGTAGATCACGCCGCAACCTTGAGGCTGGTCCACAGATGCATGGTGGCGAGGCTGCGATGGGGCGCGAAATCCAGCATCAGCTTGTGGACCTCCGCCTGTTCCGGCCGTTCATCGCGGCCATGCAGCTTTTGCAGCGCCGTGGCCAAGGCGCTGTCGCCCACGGGCGCGGCATCCGCAAATCCAGCACGCAGCATGACATAGCGCGCCGTCCAGATGCCGACGCCGTATAGCGCGACAAGTTTTTTCTCGGCGCCGACAGCGGAGTTATCCAGTAAGCCTTCGATATCGAGCTTTCCTTGCGCCACCGTTTCGGCCGCACGCATGAGATATTCCGCCTTGGAGCGAGAATAGCGGCGCTTGGTCAGGGCGGACGCGCCGATCTGGGCGACGCGCTGCGCCGACGGATGGACCATCATGTCGCCGATCTTTTCGCCCCCGAGCGCGATGATCTCGCGCCGCAGCTGTCCGGCGAACTTGACATTGATCTGCTGCCCGATGATCCCCCAGCACAGCCCGTCGAAATTCGTGGGAATGCATGGCAGCCGCAGCCCGCGCTGGCGCGATACCATTGCTGCCGTGCACGGTTGCCGCGTCATGCGGGATTCGAACAGCGAGACATCGTTGTTGAGACCCAGCATGCGCACAGCGACCCCGTGCAGGAATGCCATGCTCTCGCGGCCCATCTTGTTGCCGGAATGGATTCGGCACCAGGCGCCATCATGCTCGAAGGAGATTTCCAGAACGGCCGGGCCGTCCGGTGTATGCAACGCCTTCCAGATGCGATTGCCTTCGCTGCGCTCGCATTTTCCTTCCGGATCTCGGGCGTGATAGGCGAGGATTTCCTGCGTTCGGTAACCCGCGGGCAGTTGCAGCAGGAATACCGATGCGCCGTTGAGCGCGCGATACGCGCCAGGCGTCATGCGCGCCAACGACAGGAACTGGCGATGGAAGACGGACTCGCTTTCAAAGCCGACTTCGAAACCTATATCGACAACTTTGCGGCCGCTGCCCAGCAGCGCAATGGCGCCCTGGCGCACGCGTTCGCGGCGCAACCAAGACGCGGGCGCCAGATGCGCGTGATCGCGGAACAGCTCGCCGAGCTTGGTCTGGCTGACGCCGCAAGCTTTGGCGAGCGCGGATGCGTCGGGGAATTCGTGTGGCGCGGCACGCACGCGTCCGATCAGACCTTCGAACAGCGCGATGTTCTCGTCTTCGCCCCTGTAGAAAAGATCGGGGCGGCAACGTTTGCAGGCGCGCAAGCCGGCGGCTTTCGCGCCGTCTTCCGTGGCGAAGATGCGCACATTCTCCGGCTTGGGCTGGCGCGCAGGACAGCTCGGCAGACAATAGATGCCCGTCGTCAGCACGCCGATGATGAACTTGCCGTTGTAGCGGCCGGTCTTCGCGAGCGCGCGATCCCATGCGAATGGCTTTGGCAACATCAGGCGAACCTAGCGCGAGGCATTTGCACGCACCTCCCAATTCTGGCGTTCCATGTCCGCGCTTTCAGGAGACGCGGGCGAATAGATCGCGCGGGTGCCCGGCGATCATCGATTCGAAATCGAGCAGCGCACGCTTCAGCGGCAGCCCGCCCCCGAATCCGACCAGCGAACCGTCCGCGCCGATCACGCGATGGCATGGCACGATCAGCGGAATGGGATTGCCGTTGCAGGCGGCGCCGACGGCGCGCGCGGTTTCAGGTCCGCCGCCCAATTCCTTGGCGATGGCGCCATAGGACGCGGTTTCGCCGAACGCAATCCGCGCCATGATGCGCCACACCCCGCGCTCGAATTCGCTGCCGTCTTCGATGCGGTAATCGAGATCGAAATTGCGGCGTTTGCCCGCGCAATATTCCTCGACCTGCACGCGAACATGCGCGACGGCCGCGTTGTCCTCGACGCCGTAATCCGGCTTGCGCTGTGCATGGAAACGGAACCGCACCAATATGCCCGCACCGTCCACGACCGCGCCGAGCACGCCAAAGCGCGTCTCGAAGGAACCCCAGCGGAGCGTGGCCTCTGTCATGCGCGAAATATGGAGAGGCGCTCGCGTCTTTGCCACCCAATTCTTGCGTTTGAAGCCGAAGCAAAAGGGCCGGTGTTGCCACCGGCCCTTCTGAACTTTGGCGAAAGCAGAGATTACTCCGCGGCCACCGGCGCCTCGAGCTGAGGTGGCGCATTCTTGGCGGCTTCTTCCTGGATGACGCGATCGCGTTCCGCTGCGATGTGGCGAAGACGAGCCTGCGCGCCGCCGGTGCCCGCCGGGATGAGGCGGCCCACGATGACGTTTTCCTTGAGGCCTTCCAGCGTATCGACCTTGCCGTTGACGGCGGCATCGGTGAGCACGCGGGTGGTCTCCTGGAACGACGCGGCCGAGAACACCGAACGCGTCTGCAACGACGCCTTGGTGATGCCCAGCAGAACAGGACGGCCTTCGGCGGGCTTTTGACCCTGATCGATGGCCTTCTTGTTCGCTTCCTGCATCTCCAGCAGATCGACCTGTTCGCCGGCGAGCAGCGTGGTGTCGCCACCGTCGGTGATTTCCATCTTCTGCATCATCTGGCGGCAGATCACTTCGATGTGCTTGTCGTTGATCTTCACGCCCTGCAGGCGGTAGACGTCCTGGATTTCCTTGACGAGATACGTCGCCAATTCTTCCATGCCCTTGATGCGCAGGATGTCGTGCGGGCTCGGGTTGCCTTCGACGATGTAATCGCCCTTCTCCACATAATCGCCCTCGCGCACGCTGATGTGCTTGCCCTTGGGGATCAAATATTCGGTCGGGTCGATCTTGTCGTTCCGCGGCTTCACGATGACGCGGCGCTTGTTCTTGTAGTCCTTGCCGAACTCCACGAACCCGTCGGTTTCCGCGAGCACAGCGGATTCCTTCGGCTTGCGCGCTTCGAACAGCTCCGCCACGCGCGGCAGGCCGCCCGTGATGTCGCGTGTCTTGGCGCCTTCCGTCGGAATACGCGCGATCACGTCGCCCGCCTTCACTTCCGCGCCGTCTTCGACGGAGAGAATGGCGTCCACGGAAAGTCCGTA
>DASXFK010000026.1:0-7551 GCA_036489635.1 Rhizomicrobium sp.
GCTGAAGACGCTTGGCATCGAGCCCGCGGAACTTGCCAAGCAATGCGACGATCCGGCGATCTATTCGTCGCAGCACCTCAAGCAGAGCGTGTTCTTCGATCGCGAGACATTCGGCACCGACAAGCTGGTGACGTTGTCAGCTGGCGAACGCGGCCACGCGGATCCGGCGGCGGTGAAGGCGTTTCTTGCGGCAGCGCCGCTCGGCGATGCGGTGAAGCGCGACATCTTCCGCATCGAAGCGGGCAATGAAGATTATCTGCCGGGGCTGAATTCCGATCAGAAGAAGGATCGGCTGTGGCGGCTGTCGTATCAGGATTTCCTGCTGAAGATGGTGAAGGCCGATCCCGGCGTGATCGCCTATTACCGCCATCGCACCGACGGCTTGTGGGGCTGCGGCATCGACGCGGTGTCGGCGCTGGATTGCTGGGGCACCGGCATGCCGGGATTCCAGGGCATGAAGCTCGCGCCGGGCGGGACCAACCGCATGGGTTATACCCCGCGCGGCTATTGCACGCCGCCATACGGTTCGGAGTTCTTCCATTTTCCCGACGGCAACGCTTCGATCGCGCGATTGATCGTGCGCGATCTCATTCCCGCGGCGATGCCGGGACACGGCGTGGAAGAGGTCGTCACCGCGAAAGCGGATTATTCGCAGCTCGATCACGCGAGCAATGCCGTGCGCATCCGGCTCAATCATGTCGTGGTGCGCGCGCGCAATGTCGCGGGCGGTGTCGAGGTTGCGTACACGCCGTCCGCGGGCGGCGGAAAGGTTTATCGCGTGAAGGCAGGCGCGTGCGTGCTGGCGAGCTGGAACATGATGATCCCTTATCTCGTGCCGGAATTGCCCGCGGCGCAGAAGACCGCGCTGCACAGTCTCATCAAGACGCCGCTCGTTTACACCAGCGTGGCGCTGCGCAACTGGAAAGCTTTCGCGAAGCTTGGCATCGCGCGCGTCTATGCGCCCGGCGGATATTCCTCGTCGTTCGGGCTGAACGAGCCGGTGAATATCGGCGCCTACAAAAGCGTGCGCTCGCCCGACGAACCCATTCTCATCCGCATGACGCGCACGCCTGCGAGCCCCGGCCTGCCGGAGCGTGAGCAGCACAAAATCGGCCGCGCCGAGCTGCTTGTCACGCCGTTCGAGACCTTCGAGCGCAATATCCGCGCGCAGCTCGGCCAGACCTTGGGCAGCGCCGGCTTCGATCCGGCGCATGACATTCTGGGCATCGCCGTGAACCGCTGGCCGCATGGCTACGCGCCGGAATACAATGCGCTGTGCGATATCGGCTACGACGCCGACCACACGCCGAACCTCATCGCGCGCAAGCAATTCGGACGCATCGCCATCGCCAACGCGGATTCCGGCATGGGTGCCTACACGGATGTCGCGATCAATCAGGCGTATCGCGCGGTGAATGAATTGCTGGCGTGATTATTCCGCGGGAAGCGCTGCTGGCCTGACCACGAACCGGCGTGGGCGGAAGAAGACAATGCCCGCGATCAATCCACCGATGGCGACCACGTCCGTCACTTTGTCGAAGGTCGCGATGGCATAGAAGGCGAGCACGATCAGCATGACGGCGCTGAGCGCGGGGAACACGGCCAGCCCTATCCAGCGCAATACCGATTGGCGCCATTCGTTGCGGAACACCCACATCGCCACGAAGCCGGCCAGGCCGTAATAATAGGCGACCAGCACGCCCACGGCGTTGACGGAATCGGCAATGATCGTGCCTACAGTAGGCATCAAGCTCGATCCCCACAGCAGCAGCAGGCCCACCGCGATCAGCACCAGCATGGCGCGTACGGGGGTCTTGGTGCGCGCGTCCACGACGCCGAAGGCCGGACTCATTGCGCCGTCGCGGCCCATGGCGAACAGGGTGCGCGAGAATTGCAACATGGTTGTCTCCAGCGTCGCGACGCTGGAAAGGATCACCGCAAAAGAGGCAAGCAAGCCGCCCGTGCGGCCCAACCCCGCGGCGACCGCGATATTGTAGATGATATTGGCGTTGAAGCTCTTGGCGGTGCTCACCGAGAACAGCACAAGCGCCGCACAGACAAAGGCGAGATAATAGATGATGGTGATGAAGATGCTGACGAAGCCGCCATTGCCGGCGGCTTCGTGCCCGTTATGCGTTTCCTCGCCCAGGTTCGAGGTCACGTCCCAGCCCCAGTAGAAAAACACGACAATGAGTGCGGCGCCTGCGAAGCTCCTGGCGCTGTAGCCCGTGCCGAACCAGTGCCACGAGAACGGATTGACGGCGCCGGCGTGGTGCGCGTGCACGAACGCGGCGATCGCCACCCCGGTGAGGATGATCAGCTCGATGGAGGTCATGATCACCTGCACGCGGCTCGTCACTTCGATGCCGACGATCAGCACCGTCGCAATGACCAGGAACCAGGCGCTGGCGATGGCGGCACTCAGCACGACATGGGTGGCCAGCGCGGGGTCGATGAAATCCAGCGTCGCGGTGGCAAGCGGAAGGCTTCCGCTCACCATGAACACCATGGCCGCCACCAGCAGCGCCCAGCCGGAGAAATAGCCCCAGAATTTGCCGAAAGATTGTGTCGTCCATTGATAGGCGGCGCCCGCGCTCACCTCGCGCCGGTTGAGCGCCTTGTAGGCCACCGCGATGCCCAGCATCGGCACGGCGAAGATGAGAAGCGATCCGGGCGACAGCAGCCCGGCTGTCCCAATCAGAACGGCCGTGGTCACCGCGATGGTATAGCCCGGGGCGCTGCCGGCTATGCCCATCACGATCGACTCGAAGAACGAAAGCGAGCCCGCCTTCAGTTGGGTATTCGCGCCTTCGCTCAATTGCGATAAATCGCGGTGATGCCGATGGTGCGCGGCGTCAGCGTATGCGCCTCATAGAGCAGCGTGTACTGATCCTGATGATTGAGATCGAGGATTGGGCGGGAATTCAGCAAATTGTTCACGAACAGCGCCATGTTGAGCTCGCCGAACTGCATGCCGGCGCGCAGCGATACCTGATTGGTGGGCGGGTTGAGTGTGAGGCCCGGATCGTAATCCGATGTGCCGGGGAATGTGCCGCCGCCGGCGGTCGTGGCGCGGCCGTTATATTCGTAATCCGCGCGGATATAAGACTCGCGGCCGAACCAGTTCGTGCTGTATTGCGCACCCAGCGAGGCTGTCCATTTCGAGCCGGGCAGCGGCTCGCCGGGCAACGCCAGCGGCTGCACCTTCGGCTTCGGTTTTGGGCCGGCAAAAGTCGAGGTGGTGTAATAGGCATCGACATAGCCAAGGCTGAAATCGAAGTCGAGCGAGTCTATCGGCAGCCAGTCGCCTTGCAGATCGAAGCCTTTGCTTACCGCCTTGCCCAGATTGGCTGTGTACTGAATACCGCAAGTGGGCAGATAGTTGTTCTGCTGGATGTTGTCCCAATCCAGATAGAACACGCTGGCTTGCGCTTCCAGGCGATTGTCGAAGAACTTGTCCTTCGTTCCGGCTTCGTAATTGGTCACGGTGTCGGAATTGTAGGAATCCGGCGCGCTGGACAGACCGAGCTTCTTCAAGTCTCCGTTGCAGGCGGGCGGCGTCGGCGCATTGGCGCCGCCGATGCGGTAGCCCTGCGAATAAGTGGCATAGACCATGTCGTCAGGATTGAACTGCCAGGTGATGCCGGCCATCGGAGTCACCGGCGATTCATTCTGCTTGCCCTTGCCGTTTTCGTAGCCGAAATCCTGCGGCCCGTCGGCGTAGTTGTTGAAGTCGAAATGTGTCAGCGCCGCGCGCACGCCGCCCTGGATCTTCAGCGTGTCCGTTATCGCAAAGGTCGCGTTGGCGAAGCCCGCGAGCTGCTCGTCATGGCCGTCCGTATCGTTGATATAATCGTCGCCGTTGGGAAGCAGCTTCTCCTTCCAGGCGCGGTGCATTTTCTCGCCCCACAGATATTCGGTGAGTGCGGGAAGTTGCGGGTCGTTGATCGCCTCGATGCTGCGTTGCTGATCCAGCGCATAGAACGCGCCGACGATCCAGGTGAAGCGGGCATTCGGGTCGGTCGATTGCAGACGCACTTCCTGCGTGAAGTTCTTCTGCTCGTTGTTGATGGTGGCAACGGAAATATAGTTGCCGGGATAGCCGGGCAGGTTCAGCCCGTCCGCCAGCAGAAGCGGCGGCGGACTGGCCATCCCGGCATAGGCTGCGCAAAGACCGGCCACGCATTTTCTGCCCCAGGGATCGCTATCGCCGTCCACCAGCTGCTGGAAATAGGACAGATTGTAGAGCGTGCCGCTGTAGCCGTTCACGCTCTCCTTGCGCTTGAAGAACGAGGTATCGGAGATGACTTCGACGTCGCGGCCCGCATAGTCCATTTTCAGCGACGGCAGATAAAATGAGTCGTCGTCCTGCATTTGCTCCGGCGTGCCGGTGTTGAGATTGCCGGAATCGACGTTCGAAAGTCCCAGCCAGAAATCGTCCAGATTGTTCTGCTTGCGCTGCTGCATGTAGATCGCTGGCGTGATGGTGAGGGCCGATGTCGGCGCCCATGTCACCGCGCCGCGCAGCGCGTAGGTGTTGACGTAATTGGTGTTCGATTGGTCCGTCGCACCGTTGGCGGAATCGACCTGATCGACATAGCCGCCGTCATGCCGGCCCCAGGCGCTGACGCGAAAGCCCAGTGTATCTTCGACGATGGGGCCGCCGATGGCGCCGCCGAGCTCGTAGCTTGGCGCGCCGTCTTGCGTGACCGAGACTTCGCCGCGCGCGTATTCGCTGAAATCGGTAAGGCTCGGTTGCGGAGTGATGTAGCGAATGGTGCCGCCTTCGGAGCCCGCGCCGAACAACGTGCCTTGCGGCCCCCGCAGAATCTCCACGCGATCCAGATCGAAGATCGCAGGCAGCGTGTCGTTCGAGTTGAAGCCGAGGTTGCGGATCTGGATCGGCGTGTCGTCGATATAGACGCCCGTGGTGGCCGAGCCGGCATCGGATTCGATGCCGCGAATGGAGATATTGTGGCTGTAGGGATCGTAATCGACGCCTGGCGTGTATTTGGCGAGATCGGCGAAGTCCTTAACACCCAGCGTATCCATCTTCTCGGTGGAATAGGCGCTGATGCTTTCCGGCACCTTGTCGATTTTCTCGGCGCGCCGCGTGGCGGTGACCGTGATTTCCTCGATGCCGGTACTCTCCTGTGCCATGACGGGCGGCGCGCTGTAGAAAAACGCCAACGCGGAGGCCGCGGTGAGCAGGCCGAACGTGGAAAAACGAGTCGCCATGAGAAATCCCCCTCAATTGCTCTATGTTGGGGGTCCGGCGCAAAAGCGTCAAGAACGGCGGGGTTGCCGCGCAATTTTCGCAAATTGCCGTACCTAGATGGCGAGCAATTCGTCCACCGCGCGGCGCGCCTGATCGATGGCGGAATCCGTGTAGGCAGCGGCGCCGGAGTCCGAGTTGGCGATGGTGATTCGTCCGAAGCGTTGCCGCCCGATCACATTTGCTCTTTTTTCCGGCGGAATGCTGAAATCGTCGTAAAGCGGATTGAATTCGCAAGCGTAACCGTGCGGCCAGCGATTCACCGTGATTGCGTCGATATCGCGTGCCGCGTCGAAGCCGCCATCTTGCAGCATGCGATTGAGCTGATCGCGGATCGCGCGCTCGAAATCCTCGAGCGATGTTTGCAGAAGTTCGTAACGGCCTGCGCGGTTCTGATCGTAGCTCGACAGGCCCGGCTTGCACGGCGTGCGCACCATGAACAGCAGCATCGGATCGTCCGGCGAGCGCGGGGATTTGTAAGCGCCGATGTCGACCGGCCAGTTTAGCCGCGTCGAAACGAAATACCCGCCCGGCGCCGAAATCCCCTGGATGCCCAGTTTGTGCCAGGCACGCCAATTCTTCACCGCCACGCTGGTGTAGACGAGTGGCGTTTTCACGAGCGCATGCAGGGCGGCCTTCTGCGTGGCGGGCAATTCAGGAATGATGTACGGGATCATCATGTTCCAGCTCGCCATCACGCAATTGGCGGCCTGCACGCGGAACACGCGGCCGGCGCGGGCGTAAGCAATCTCGACACCTTTCGAGGTGGCAGGATCGCCGATATTGCGCGCGCCGACGACAGTGCATGACAAGCGAATGCTGACCGGCGCCCCATTGCGATCGAGCTTCGCATAATCGGCGCGCGCGGTGACGACGTCTTCGACCGTATGTCCGGGCATCGCCTTCGGGATCAAATCGCGCACCAGAAGCCGCGCGATGGTCGCGTTGCCGTCGGGGAAGTGAAATGTGGTCAGATCGGGGTAGTCTTTGTAGCCTGCCGCGGTATTGCCCATGCGGTCGGTCGAACGGTCCGTGAGCTTCAGTCCCTTGAAGCCCGGATAGCCGAACCCCCAGCAATCCAGCGCCGGCTCGGCATCGATGCCAACGCCGTATTCGTCATGGGAGATCGTCTGATAGAAGGCCAGCGCAGTCGGTCCGCATTTCACGTAGTTCTTCAGATAATCGAGATACGATATGCGGCTGAGCTTGTCTTTCTTTTGCGCATCGCTGAGCCCTGACAGGTAGTCGATGGCACCTTCCTCGACGCGCAGGATGTCGGCTTGCGCAGCCGGGGAGAGCGGCGCTTTGGCGAGAAACGTCTTCCACGGCACCGTGCCTTGCTCGACATCGCGCGCGCGCCCGACGACGAGCTTGTCGCGGCCGAACGTTTGCTTGTCGAAGAACGTGGCGGGCGCGAGTCCTTTGTAGATGTCCGGCTTTTCGCACTTCTCGGCGAGCGCCCTTGGCTCAATGCCCAGTTGCTTGATGAGCCCGGCGGCCGTCTTGCTGTACGGTCGCGGAGAATCGATCAATTCCGTGCCGCCGTTCAGCAGTTCCATGCGGCCGCCCAGATCGTATTCGTTGCGCTTGGCGTGGCCGCCGAAATCGTCGTGATTGTCGAGGACGAGGATTTTCGCGTTGGGCTTCGCCGCGCGGAAGAAATGCGCCGCGGACAATCCGCTGATGCCCGCGCCCACGACGATGAGATCGAACACGCGATGCGCGTCTTCCGGCTTCTCCGCGTGATCCCAGAACGTGCCATCGCGCAGCGAATGCGCCGTCTCGAACGAACCGGGATGGCTGCCGCGCAAGCCATGTTGCAGCGGCGGATAGTAGCCGGGCGTGTCCTGCGTGCCTGGCGTCTGTTGCGCCTCAGCCTGCGAGGCAAGCGCCAGCGTTGCGGCGGTGACCGCCGTGCCTTGCAGAAAATCGCGGCGATGGATCGGGCATTCCATGCCCAGTTCGCGATCTCTCTTGTCGGTCATAGCTTCACCATGATGTGACGGGCGACGGTGTAATCCTCCAGCGCGTACATGCTGAGGTCCTTGCCGTAGCCCGATTGCTTTAACCCGCCATGCGGCATTTCGCTGGTGAGCATGAAGTGGGTGTTGATCCAGGTGCAACCATAGCGCAAGCGCGCCGCCGTCTGCATGCCGCGCGAAATGTCGTTCGTCCACACGGAGGAGGCGAGGCCGTAATCGGAATCATTGGCCCATTCCACCGCCTGATCGACGTCGGAAAAGCGCGTGACGGAAATCACGGGGCCGAAAATCTCG
>DASXFK010000030.1:0-17373 GCA_036489635.1 Rhizomicrobium sp.
ACCTGTCCGCGGCGCTTGGAATATGCGTGGCGGCGGCCCGCGCCTATGGACTCGCCGTCATCGACGGCGTGTACAACGACATCGCCGACGCGCAAGGGTTTCTGGCTTGCTGTCAACAGGCCCGCGCCTTCGGCTTCGACGGCAAGACCTTGATCCATCCCTCGCAGCTCGCGCCTTGCAACGAGGTGTTCGCGCCCTCGCCCGCCGACGTGGAATCTGCGCGCAAGATCATCGCGGCGTTCGATCTGCCGCAGAACAAGGGCAAGGGCGCGATCTCGCTCGATGGCCGCATGGTGGAATTGCTCCATGCCGAAATCGCGCGCCGGACCGTGGCCATGGCCGACGCCATCTCGGGACTCGCATGAAAACGTCAGCAGGAAATTTCTTCGAGGACTTCCGCCTCAAGCAGAGGTTCGTGCACGCCACGCCGCGCACCCTGACGGTGGGGGACGCGGCGCTGTACCAGGCGCTCTACGGTTCACGCTTTGCGGTGCAATCCTCGGACAGGCTGGCGCGGGCGGTGGGCCTGCCCCGCGCGCCGCTGGACCGCCTGCTCGTCTTCCACACAGTGTTCGGAAAGACGGTCCCGGATATCTCGCGCAACGCCATCGCCAATCTCGGCTACGCCGAAGCGCGATTCGTCAAACCCGTCTATCCGGGCGCGACGCTGTGCGCGGTGTCCGAGGTGATCGGGCTGAAAGAGAACGCCAACAAAAATTCCGGCGTCGTCTATGTGCGCACGCAAGGCTTCGATGAGACGGGAGCCGAGGTGCTGACCTATGTGCGCTGGGTCATGGTGCGCAAGCGCGACGCGGCGGCAACCGTTCCCGAGCCGGTCATCCCCATGCTCGCCGAATGCGTGCCCTCCGACGCGATCGCAGTTCCGGAGTGCGACTTCCGCGGCTTTAACCTCGCATCGTCCGGCAGCCCTTTTCTCTGGGACGATTATGACATCGGCGAGAAGATCGACCATGTCGATGGCGTGACCGTCGAGGAAGCCGAGCACATGATGGCGACGCGGCTCTATCAGAACACCGCGCGGGTGCATTTCAACCAGCATAGCGAAAGCCGCAGCCGCTTCGGGCGCCGGCTGATCTATGGCGGCCATGCCATGAGCGTGGCGCGCGCGCTGTCCTTCAACGGACTGCAGAACGCGCTGACCATCGCGGCGATCAACGGCGGGCGCCACGTCAACCCGCTATTCGCCGGCGACACGGTGTTCGCGTGGTCGCAAGTGCTGGACAAGGCCAGGATCGCCGAACGCGAAGATTGTGCCGCGCTGCGCCTGCGCCTGGTCGCGACCAAGGATCTTCCCTGCGAGGATTTTCCTGACAAGGACGCCGACGGCAAATACCCCGACAACGTGATCCTCGATCTCGATTACTGGGCGCTGATGCCCAAGCGTAGCTGATGGCCGATCGCCTGCTCGATCGCTATCGCGCGCTGGTCGCGAAGAGCGAACTCAAGCCGGATGCCGCACAGGAACGCGCGGTTCTACGGCTACAGGCGCTGGCAGGCGGCTTGCGCAAATACCGTCCGCGCCGCTTCTTGTTCAGCGCCTCGACGCCGCCGCGCGGACTTTATCTATGGGGCGATGTGGGCCGCGGAAAATCCATGCTGATGGATCTGTTCTTCGAATTCGCGCCCGTGAAGCCCAAGCGGCGCGTGCATTTCAACGCCTTCATGGCCGAGACCCATGCGCGCATCCACGAAGAACGTGAACGTGGCAAAAGCGCCGATCCCATTGCGCCCGTGGCGCGCGCCATCGCCGATAACGCGCTGCTTCTGTGTTTCGACGAATTCCAGGTGAGCGATGTCGCCGATGCAATGATCCTGGGCCGGCTGTTCGAGCAGTTCTTCGAGCTTGGCGTGGTGATCGTCGCAACTTCGAACACGGCGCCGGCGCGGCTTTACGAGGGCGGCCTCAACCGCCAGCTCTTCGCGCCGTTCATCGCGATGATCGAAAGCCGGCTCGATGTCATGGAGCTGAACGGCGACAGGGACTACCGGCTGCATCGCATGAGCGGACTGGATACCTACATCGCACCACTGGGGCCGGACGCGGATGCGAAAATGGACGCCGCCTGGCTGCGCCTGACCGACACCCGCCGCGGCGATCCGCAAACCCTCGCGGTGCTGGGCCGCAAGCTTGCGATACCGCAAGCAGCGAAAGGCGTCGCGCGCTTCACGTTCGACGATCTGTGCCGCCGCCCTTTGGCCGCGCCGGACTATCTGGCCATCGCACAACATTTCCACACTTTGCTGATCGATCGGATTCCCGAAATGGGCGCCGAAATGCGCAACGAAGCGCGCCGCCTCACCATCCTGATCGACACGCTTTACGATCACGGCGCCAAGCTGATCTGTTCGGCGGCAGTCGCGCCGGACCGGCTGTATGTCGCCGGCGACGGGGCGGAGGCTTTCCGCCGCACCGCATCGCGGCTGGTCGAGATGCAGAGCGCCGATTATCTGAAGCTGGGCCACGGCGTTCATGCCGCCGACATGGCGCCGGCCTGAGGTTTCGTCCACGGCAGCGCCTTCCGGGCTTGCGCCGCCTCCCGCCACTCGCCAAATAACAGCGGGCCGTCACTGCGAAAACGCCGGATTTGCCACGCCGAACGAGAATTGAAGGTAATGCTGAGCGATCTTCTGACCACGGCGGCGCTGTTGCTGGCAGCGCTTCTTCTCTATCGCTTCCGCGCGCCCATTCTGATGAGGCTGGCGCGCTTCGACGCGCGCAATGTGGCACGCCGGCACGAAGAGATGCAGGACCGCCGCGATCAGCTTGCGCATTACAAACACACGTTGCGGCTGGCCGAGGAACAGGTCGAGGACGTCGTGACATTCGAGGCGCAGGATGAACGCACCGGCCAACTCCTGACCCGTTATGTTTTCGAAGGCGAAACATTCGCGTCTTCAGACGAGGCGGAAGCATCGCGCCAACGTGCCATCGTCTCGAGGGCGCGCGCCTTCTATGCCGAACTCCCAGTGGCGCTGGCGCAAGCGCGAAAAGACAAGCTGAATTAAGCGGCCTCGCCGCGCAGCAGGCGCGGTAGCTTGCCGATCTCGCCGCCGGCATGGCGCATGAAAAAGCGGCGCAATGGCGCGATACCATCGACGATGCCCAATCCCAGATCGCGCGCGAAGCGCAAAGGCGCAAGATCGTTGGAGAACAGGCGATTGAGCGCGTCGGTCGAGGCGGCGAGCGTGACCGAATCGAACCGCCGCCAGCGTTCGTAGCGCGCCAGCACGCTGGCTGTGCCGAAATCGAGGCCGAGCCGCGCGGCATCGAGCACGGTCTCGGCAAGGGCCGCCGCATCCTTCATTCCCAGATTCAATCCCTGGCCCGCGATGGGATGGATGCCATGGGCCGAATCGCCCGCCAGCGCGAAACGCGGCTTCACGAAGCCGCGCGCAAGATGAAATTTCAACGGATAAGACCAGCGTGGGCCTGTCGCTTTGGTGGCGCCCAGATGCGCGCCGAAGCGCTTGGCGATCTGCGCATCGAAATCGGCGTCCGACAGCGCCAGCATCGCGGGCGCCAGGTCGTCGCGCTCCGTCCACACCAGCGACGAGCGCTTGCCAATCATCGGCAGGATCGCGAACGGACCCGACGGCAGAAAATGCTCGTACGCCACGCCATCGTGCGCGCGCTCATGCTCGACCGTCGCCACGATGCCGGTTTGCGGATAGGACCAGCCGATTGTCTTCAGGCCCATCTCTTCGCGCATCGGCGAGTCGCGGCCGTCGGCAGCCACGGCGAGCGTTGCCGCGATGGTCTTTCCGCCGGCGAGCGTTGCGATCGCGCTGCCCGACCCCACATCCAGATGCGCGAGCGCCGCAGGCGCCACGAACGCGATGCTGCCGCAGCGATCCACTGCAGCGAACAGGGCTTTGCGGATGAAGCGGTTCTCCGCGATGTGGCCCATGGGGGCGCCCAACTCATCCGCGTCGAAATGCAGCGACAATGGCGACGGCGTTCCGCCAAGCGGCGCGTCGGTGACGAGGATGTCGTTGATGGGCTGGGCATGCGGGGCCAGATCGTCCCAAACGCCGAGCGCCTCGAACATGCGCACCGAGGAATAGGACAGCGCGCTCACCCGGCCATCGAACCGCGCATCCGTCAGCGCCGACGCCGGCACCGGATCGCAGACGACAACCTTCAATCCGCCCTGCGCCAGGGCAAGCGCAAGCGTGAGGCCCACCATGCCACCGCCGCCGATCACGACATCGCTTTTGTCCGTCATGCGCCGACCTTAGAGCCTCAGCCCCCGTGTTTGAAACGCTGCCCGCAAATCGCGCGCGCCTGCATAGAAAATAGGCGGGCGGCGAGGCTGTTCCGCGAGGCGAGAGATAAGTATCATCCTTTTCAACAGGTTGGCCTTCGCTGCAGCGCGGCACAGTTCTTGATGAAGCATTCCAATGGGGTGCTTCGTGAAGGGCTACACATTGAACAAATGGGCCATGACGCTGGCGGCCGTTGCGGTGCTTGTTCCGGGCACCGCGTGGGCCGCGGCGTCCAAAATCGATTCCGGCGACACCGCCTGGATGCTCATGTCCTCGGCCTTGGTGCTGATGATGACGGTCCCGGGGCTGGCTCTGTTCTATGCCGGCATGGTGCGCAAGAAGAACATACTGGCTACGGCGGCGCAGAGCTTCGGTGCCACCTGCCTCATCACCGTGTTGTGGATGGTCGTCGGCTATTCTGTGGCGTTCACCACCAACGCCCATTCCGGCCTCAACCAATTCATCGGCAGCTTCAACTACTTCCTGCTCGGACCGATGGGATTGAACGCGACGAGCGCGCTCGCACCGACGATTCCGGAATCGGTGTACATGTTCTTCCAGATGACCTTCGCGATCATCACCCCGGCGTTGATCGCGGGGGCAATCGCCGACCGCATGAAATTTTCCGCCTTCATGTGGTTCATGGCGCTGTGGCTGCTGTTCGTCTATTGCCCGATCGCGCATTGGGTGTGGGGCGGTGGCTGGCTGGGCACTTTGGGGGCGCTCGACTATGCGGGCGGCACCGTCGTGCATCTGAACGCCGGCACCGCGGGGCTCGTCGCATGCCTCATGCTGGGCAAACGAAAGGGTTACGGCACCGAGAACATGGCGCCGCACAATCTGCTGTTCGCGCTCATCGGCGCATCTCTGCTGTGGGTGGGCTGGTTCGGATTCAACGCCGGCTCGGCCGCGGGAGCCAACGCCAACGCCGGCATGGCTGCGGCAGCCACCCAGATCGCCGCGGCCGCAGCCGCGCTGGGCTGGACGCTCATGGAATGGATCATCGCCAAACGGCCTTCGGTGCTGGGCATGATCTCCGGCGCGGTGGCCGGCCTCGTCGCCATCACGCCTGCCTCGGGCTACGTCAATCCGGCAGGCGCATTGATTATCGGCTTCACCGCCGGCCTGGTCTGTTATTTCGCCTCGGTCTGGGTGAAGAAATGGCTCGGTTACGACGACGCCCTCGATACCTGGGGCGTGCACGGCGTCGGCGGCGCGCTGGGCGCGTTGATGACGGGCCTGTTCGCGTCCAACGCGATCAACCCTTCGTCCAAAGGCTGGCTGATCGACGGCAACGGCCATCAGATGCTGATCCAGTTGTACGATGTGGCCGCCGTGTTCGTGTACAGCGGCATCGGCACCTTCGTCATCCTGAAGCTGATCGATCTCGTCATCGGCATCCGGGTTTCCAAGGAAGTCGAAATCGAGGGTCTCGACATCAATCTTCACGGTGAAATCATCCACGGCTGATGCGCCTGTTTGCGACCGGCACTTATGTTCATTGCGGCAATGCACAGAAGAGAATGGACGGCGGAGTCGCCGCGCGGTTAGGATTCGGGGCTTCTTGAGGATTGCTCCATGTTCCCCGGCCGCCTTGCGCAATTGCCTGCCGGAAGCTTCGCGCAGCTGGCAACGCTGTTGGAGAACGAAAAGCCCGGAGGGCCGGCGATCAATCTTTCCATCGGCGATCCGCGCGGCGCGGTTCCGGACTTCGTGATGGAGGCACTCGCCAAGCACGCCCATCAGTTCGGCGAGTATCCCGCCATCAACGGCACGCAGGACTGGCGTGACGCGGCGGCAAACTGGCTGCGGACACGGTTTCACTTGCCGGAGCAGGTGATGAGCGCCGAGAACAATCTGCTGCCGCTCTGCGGCACCCGCGAGGGCCTGTTCCTGGCGCCGTTCATCGTGACCCCGGAACGCAAAGCGGGCGGCCGTCCGGTGATACTGCTGCCCAATCCGTTCTACCAAGCCTACGCGGCGGCCATCGCGGCGAGCGGCGCAGAGCCCGTCTATGTGCGCGCGGACGCGGAGAGCGGATTTCTTCCCGACTTCGCGTCGCTGCCGAAATCCGTGTTGGAGCGCACCGTCGCGGTGTATCTCTGCTCGCCGTCCAATCCGGAAGGCGCTGTCGCGACGCAAAGCTATTGGCGCGCGCTGTTCGCGCTTGCGGACACGCACGACTTCACGATCTTCGCCGACGAATGCTACGCCGACATCTATTTCGGCCGCGAGCCGCTTTCGGCGCTCACTGCGCGCTACGAAGCCGGCGGCGACATCTCACGGCTTCTGACGTTCCATTCGCTGTCCAAGCGATCCTGCCTGCCGGGATTGCGTTCTGGCATCGTTGCCGGCGACCCCAAGCTGATCGCGACGTTCCGCCAATTCCGCAACTACGCCGGACCCCAGCTTTCCATGCCGATCCAAGCGGCGAGCGCGGCGGCATGGCGCGACGAAGCCCATGTCGCCAGAAACCGCGCGATATTCGCCGCGCGCTTCGAAGCCGCGCGCGACGTGCTGGGCAACCGCATCCGCGTGCCACAGGCCGGCATGTTCCTCTGGATGGAGGTGGGCGACGGGGTGGAAGCCACGCGAAAGCTGTGGCGCGAGGGCGGCATCCGCGTGCTGCCCGGCGCCTATATGGGGCGCGAAAGCGAGCCCGGAAAACCCCAGTCAAACCCTGGCTTTTCCTATATCCGGGTGGCCCTCGTTAGCGATTTGTCAACCATTAAGGCCGCACTTGCCCGGATGGGCGAAATCCTCGGCGGTGGGCACTGATGGCAAGAGCGATGGGAGCATATCAGCCGCGCTCGCGCCGGGCGGCATTCAACGACGCCATGGACGACGCGCGCACCGTGGTGACGCGTTTTCTGGTCTCGGCCACGTTGCGCAGCGCCGGCGCGCTTCTGCTTGTGGCTTCGCTTGCCGCGATCCTGTCGCTCGCCACTTTCAATCCTGAAGACGCCGGCCTCAACACCGCGACAAGCAGCGCGCCCACCAATCTCTTCGGCGGCTTCGGCGCAATGACGGCGGACATCCTGCTCGAATGGTTCGGCTTCGCAGCGCTCGCATTCCTTGCGCCTCCCGCGATTTGGGGCGCACGCGCGATGTTCGGCCGCGGACTGAGCCATGCCGGTTGGCGCGCCATATCGTGGCCGGCGAGCATCGCGGCGCTCGCCGGCGGCGTGAATGTATTGCCGGCCCCTGCAGCGCTCGTGGCCGGCGGCGGCGGCATCGTCGGCATGACGATCGGCCACTACACGGCGGGATTCGCCGCCGCGCATGGCGCCGGGTTTCTGGGAATCTTGCTCCAATTGCTGTTGCTCGTCGCCGGCTTGGCGCTGGCTGTCATCGCCTGCGGATTGCAGTTCAGGCCGCTGGGGCGCGGGGCGCTGAGCGTCACCGCGTTCCTGGTCTGGATCGGACGGATGATCCACTTGCCAACGCGCGCACCGAGCTATGACGACGAAGAAGAAGAATACGAACACGCAGAAGAGCCCGAGGATGAAGATCACGGTTACGGACTGGCCTCGGTAGCGCCCGAGCCGATTGGCGCGGATACACGCGCGAACCGCGTCAAGCGCGAGGATGCGAAGAAGGCGCTGGCCGCGCGTCTGCCCAAGCCCGCGCGGCAGCCCGCGCTCAATCTCAGCAGCGGCGAGTACCAGTTGCCGGCGCTCGGACTTCTGGCCGAGCCCGTGCGCATCCACGACAGTGCCGCGCTTTCCGACGAGGCGCTGGAAGAAAACGCGCGCATGCTCGAAGCGGTGCTGTCCGATTTCGGCGTCAAGGGCCGCATCAATGCCGTGCGCCCCGGACCGGTGGTGACGCTTTACGAATTCGAACCGGCGGCGGGCGTGAAATCCTCCCGCGTGATCTCGCTGTCGGACGATGTGGCGCGGTCGATGTCGGCGGTCGCCGCGCGCATCGCGGTGATCCCCGGCCGCAACGTGCTGGGCATCGAGCTTCCCAACCACACGCGCGAGACGGTGTATCTGCGCGAGTTGTTGTCCGCGAGCGAATTCGAAAAGGCGCGCGCGCCGCTGACCCTGGCGCTCGGCAAGACCATCGGCGGCGAGCCGGTGATGGCCGATCTCGCCAAGATGCCACATTTGCTGATCGCGGGCACGACGGGCTCGGGCAAGTCCGTCGGCCTCAACACCATGATCCTGTCGCTGCTCTACCGCATGGCGCCGGAGCATTGCCGCATGATCATGATCGATCCCAAGATGCTGGAATTGTCGGTGTATGAAGGCATTCCGCATCTGCTCGCCCCGGTCGTCACCGAGCCGAAGAAGGCCGTCGTCGCGCTCAAATGGGCGGTGCGCGAAATGGAAGAGCGCTATCGCAAGATGAGCAAGCTCGGCGTGCGCGGCGTCGAAGCGTTCAACGAGCGCGTGCGCAAGGCGAAGGACAAGGGCGAACAACTCAAGCGCACGGTGCAGACCGGCTTCGACCGCGAGACCGGCAAGGCGATCTACGAAGACGAGCTGCTCGAACTCGAACCGATGCCGTACATCGTGCTGGTCGTCGATGAAGTGGCCGACCTGATGATGATCAGCGGCAAGGAGATCGAGGGCGCCGTGCAGCGCCTGGCACAGATGGCGCGCGCAGCGGGCATCCATCTCATCGCCGCGACACAGCGTCCGTCGGTGGATGTGATCACCGGCACCATCAAGGCGAACTTCCCCACGCGCATCTCGTTCCAGGTGACCAGCAAGATCGACAGCCGCACCATTCTGGGCGAACAGGGCGCCGAGCAGCTGCTCGGTCAAGGCGACATGCTCTACATGATGGCGGGCGGACGCATCAAACGCATCCACGGCCCCTTCGTCACCGATCACGAAGTCGAAGACGTCGTGCGCTTCCTGAAGACGCAAGGCACGCCGGAATATCTCGATGCCGTGACCGAAGAGCCGGATGAAGACGGCGAAGATCCGTTCTCGCTTTATGGCGGCAACGGAAACTCCGGCGACGATCTCTACGACAAGGCGCTCGCCATCGTCGCGCGCGACCGCAAGGCGACCGTCAGCTACATCCAGCGTCGTCTGGAAATCGGCTACAACCGATCCGCCCGCCTGATTGAGCGCATGGAAGAAGAAGGCGTGATCTCAAAGCCCAATCATAAGGGCCTGCGCGAAGTGCTCCTGCCGGAAGGGCGGGAATAGGTACCGGCGTTATGCCATGAGCGTGCCGAGCGCGCGGCGTCCGTCGTTGGTTTCGAAGCGCACTTCGTAGTCGCCATATTTGACGAGGAACATCGCTTCATGCGTGCCGGCCCGGACCGGAAACTGGTCCGCTGGCACGGCATTCGCGTTCATCGCCGCCGCCGCGGGAATGGCTTGCAGAAGACCATCCGCTGAAGCGGGCATCGCAAAGCGATAAGGCGCGGCTTTCCGGCCTGGCGCCTTGGCAAGCCAGCCGGGCCTGCCCGCGACATAAGGCAGTCGCGGATGGAATACCGACAGATCGACGCTGCCATCGAATGGGGCCGGATCCATCGCCTCGCTGACGACGACGGGATGGCCCTGGCCATCGCTTATGACGATGGGCTCCTGCGGATCAAAATGGTCGAGGATTGCCTTGAGCGCCGCATTTTCCAGCGCAGGATCGGGCGGCGGCACGCCAGCGGTCTGCGTGATGCACAGCGGATCGATCCCCGTCTTCGCTTTAAGCCGCGCGGCAAACCACGCCACGCCGCGTTGCGGTGTCTTGCGGACGTGATCGTATCCACAATAGACGAACACACGGGCCAGAGGGTTCGCTTTCAAGATGTTGGCGACGAAATTGTCCGCTTCGGCGTCTTCCCTCGCCACGATCGCCGCATCGCCATATTCACCCGACATTTGATCGTAGCGCGCTTCGTAGGCCGCGAAACGGTAACCGGCTGCGCCGGCACCGCGCATCAATTCGGCATAGACCGGATCGTCCGGATAAAGCCCGAAATTCGTCGTAACCGGGCCACCGGAATTCAATATCTTCGCGGCGTTCGGCTCTCCATCGTCGTTCAAGGCCTCCGCGGCAAACACTTCAAACCCCTGGCTGCGCAGCAACAAAGCAACTTCGAGCGCAAAAGCCCGGCAGCGGGAGATGTGATGCGCTTCGTTCAGGATAACGATTTGCCGCGTCCGGGCTTCGCGCGCGATCGCGTCCAAAGCGCGCTCTGACTGTGCGCCGGTCAAATCGGGAGCCGTGGCTGCCGCCTCGCCACCCGTTGTCATGGTGCGAAAAGCAGCGTCTTCATCGCCGACCAGGGCAAATATCTGCGCCCGAATCTGAAGCCCCCGAGCCTTGAAGCCGCGGGCCTCGTGCAACAGGGGCAGATACAAGCCGCGCTTGGTAAGATCGTCCCAGCACGACCGGCCGATCAGCGCAGAGTCGGCAAAGGCAGAACCTGCCAGCGGCAATGTGGCGATTCCTGCAAGCACCTCGCGGCGGACGAGCATGCCCCAAGCATGAAACGGCCCGCAAACAGGTCAAGAAACGTGCCCGTGAGCAAGCCCCGCTCGCAATCACAGTTGCGTTAAGAGGAGGCGCCTCTCAAGGGGGAGGAATTCGTGCCGCGGCACTATATAAAGGCGGTCGGAATCGCGGAGGGGTTCATGGCCTATATCGAACAATCGCTCGGACAGGGCGAGAGGATCGTCGCCAAGGCGCATTTTCACTGGTGGTACACCTTCAAGGCGATCCTGCTCGCCTGCACGATCGTCGGGCTGATAGTCGCCATTCCCATGTTGATCCGAAAATGGTCGACGGAGATCGGCGTCACCACCCATCGCTTTGTCGAAAAGACCGGGATCGTGTCGCTACACACCTACGAGATTGCGCTGCCCAATATCGAGGGGCTCAAGGTCGAGCAAAGCCTGTGGGGACGCATTCTCGGCTATGGCCATATCCGCATCGAAGGCACAGGCGTGGATGCGGTGGAGATTCCCGACATCGCCAATCCGATTGCTTTCCGCGCCGCCATTGAGACCGCCAAATCTGGCCTGCCGGCGCGTTGATGGCCGTCGCGGTCTGTGCTGCATTCGGCGAAACAGGAGAGACATATGATCGTTCGCAAGCTTGTTCTGGGCGCGACAATGCTCGCGTTCCTTTCGTCCGCCGCGCTCGCGGCCGCAGATGCGAAAAAAGGCCAGGAGGATTTCGCGCGCTGCGCCATCTGCCACACGGTGGCAAAAGGCGGCGGCAACGGCTTGGGGCCGGATCTGTTCGGCGTCGTCGGCCGCAAGGCGGCAAGCCTGCCCAATTTCTATTACTCGCAAGCGCTAAAGAGTTCCGGCATCACTTGGACGCCAGACAAGCTCGACGCCTGGATCAAATCCCCGGCCACGCTCGTTCCCGGCAACCGCATGGCTTTCGCGGGAATAGCGCAGGCGGGTGAGCGCGCGGACATCGTGGCTTACCTCGCCTCCCTGAAATAACTGCGGCGGAATGACGCGGAAAATCGGAAATACCGCAATGCAACAAGAATGTTGGGAGATTAACCCCCCGAACAGAACCTAGGCGATAAGCCATGAAGCTTCGTTGACAGACGGTCAGGCGCGGTCCTAGTTTTCGCGCCGCACAATAAGCGGCCAGAGGGGCCTTGGACGCGGAAGCAAGCTTCCAGGGATAAAACCGCCGCCTCTTGAGAAGGCAATAAGAGACAGCATGAAAGTTATCGTCCCCGTGAAACGGGTGATCGACTACAACGTGAAGGTTCGCGTGAAAGCGGACGGAAGCGGCGTCGATCTCGCCAACGTCAAAATGTCCATGAACCCCTTCGACGAGATCAGCGTCGAGGAAGCGATCCGGCTGAAGGAGAAGGGCAAGGCGACGGAGATCATCGCCGTCTCCATCGGGCCGCAGCAGGCGAGCGAGACGATCCGTACCGCGCTCGCGATGGGCGCCGATCGCGGCATCCTGGTGAAAACCGACGGCGAGGTTGAGCCGCTGGCCGTGGCGAAGATCCTCAAAGCCATCTGCGATGCCGAGCAGCCGGGTCTTGTCATTACCGGCAAGCAGGCCATCGACGACGACAGCAACCAGACGGGCCAAATGCTGGCCGCGCTTCTGGGTTGGCCGCAAGCGACGTTTGCGCACAAGCTGGAACTGGGCGACGGCAAGGCCGACATCGAACGCGAAATCGATGGCGGCCTTCAGACGGTGGAAGTGAAACTTCCCGCGGTGATGACCACCGATTTGCGCCTCAACGAGCCGCGCTACGCCTCGCTGCCCAACATCATGAAGGCGAAGAAGAAGCCCATCGACGAAAAGACGCCCGCCGATTACGGCGTCGATGTCACGCCGCGCCTGAAAGTTCTCAAAGTCACCGAACCGCCGAAGCGCGTCGCCGGCATCAAGGTGAAAACCGCTGCCGAACTCGTGGACAAGCTCAAAGAAGCGGGGGCGTTCTGATGGCTTCTCTGGTTATCGCCGAACACGACAACAAGGTCCTGAAGGATGCGACCGCCAAGACGGTGGCCGCCGCCGCGCAGGTTTCCACACCCGTGCATGTGCTGGTAGCCGGTTCCGGCGCGCAAGGCGTGGCCGAAGCCGCGAGCAAGCTCGCCGGTGTCGAGAAGGTGCTTCTCGCCGACGACGCGATCTACGCAAAGATGGTCGCCGAGCCGATGGAGAAGCTCATTCTCTCCCTCGCCGACAAATATGACGCGATCCTCGCGCCCGCGACCACCAACGGCAAAAACTACATGCCGCGCGTGGCCGCGAAACTCGACGTGCCGCAGATCTCCGAAATCCTGAAGGTCGTCAGCGCCGATACGTTCGAGCGCCCGATCTACGCCGGCAACGCCATCGCCACCGTGCAGGCGCCCGCGGGCAAGAAAGTCATCACCGTGCGCACCACCGCCTTCAAGCCGGCGGAAGGCGCGGGTTCCGCCACTATCGAAAACGTGACATTGGCCGGCGATCCGGGCATCTCGAAATTCGTCGGCGAAGAACTATCTAAGTCTGAGCGGCCGGAACTCACTTCCGCGAAGATCGTGATTTCCGGCGGACGCGGCATGCAGTCCGGCGACAATTTCCACTTGCTCGATTCGATCGCCGACAAGCTGCACGCCGCCGTCGGCGCGAGCCGCGCGGCCGTGGATGCGGGTTTCGTGCCCAACGATTACCAGGTGGGACAGACCGGAAAGGTTGTGGCGCCGGAATTGTACATTGCCGTCGGCATTTCGGGTGCGATCCAGCATCTCGCCGGCATGAAGGATTCCAAGATCATCGCCGCCATCAACAAGGATGAAGAGGCGCCGATCTTCCAGATCGCCGACTTCGGCCTGGTGGCCGATCTGTTCAAGGCGCTTCCCGAATTCGAGCAGGAACTGACGCGCCTCGGCTATTAAGCCGCTCGCGCAAAGGAGTGTGTGAAGGATGAGTATCGAACGCGTAGGTGTGATCGGCGCAGGGCAGATGGGTACGGGCATCGCCCATGTTCTGGCACTCGCCGGGATGGACGTCGTTCTGGAAGACGTGAACGAAGATGCGCTGAACAAGGCCGTCGGCATGATCGAAAAGAATATGCATCGCCAGGCCGGGCGTGGACTCATCAAGGACGATGTCATCGCGGCGGCCATCGGCCGCATTCATGCCTCCAAAAGCCTCGACGATTTCCGCGACCGCGATCTGGTCATTGAAGCGGCGACGGAAGACGAAGCGACCAAGCGCAAAATCTTCGCCGATCTGTGCCCGCGCATTCCCAAGAACACGCTGGTCGCCAGCAACACCTCGTCGATCTCGATCACGCGGCTTGCGGCATCCACCGATCGTCCGGAGCATTTCATCGGGCTTCATTTCATGAATCCGGTGCCGATGATGCAGCTCGTGGAAGTGATCCGCGGCATCGCCACCGACGACACCACGTTCCAGGCCGCGCTCGAAGTGGTGCGCAAGGTCGGCAAGACGGCCGCTTATGCTGAAGATTTCCCCGCCTTCATCGTCAACCGCATCCTGCTGCCGATGATCAACGAGGCGGTCTACACGCTGTATGAAGGCGTCGGTAACGTCGAAGCCATCGACACCGCCATGAAGCTGGGCGCCAATCACCCGATGGGCCCGCTGCAGCTTGCCGATTTCATCGGCCTCGACACCTGCCTCAGCGTGATGCAGGTGCTCTATGAAGGCCTCGCGGACTCGAAGTATCGCCCGTGCCCGTTGCTGGTGAAATATGTCGAAGCCGGCTGGCTCGGCAAAAAGACCGGCCGCGGCTTCTACGATTATCGCGGCGAACACCCGGTCCCGACGCGGTAGCTAATTGATGGTCGCTCCGGGGTAATCACGAGCGAGGATTCAATAGTGTCGTATTTCTCCGATCCTGAGACTGTGGCGCGTTATGCCGATGGTCCTGTGCGGCAGGTTCCGGGCTTTCTCGGTCTGCAGCAAATGACCGGCGTTCTCCTCGCTGAACGAACTCCGAACGACGCTCATGTACTTGTACTCGGGGCTGGCGGTGGATTGGAACTGAAGGCTTTCGCCGACACGCAGCCACGATGGAGCTTTTGCGGTGTCGATCCGTCAGCGCAGATGCTGGAGTTGGCCAAGCGCACCCTCGGCCCGCTCGGCTCGCGGGTTGACCTGCACGAAGGCTATATCGACAGCGCCCCCGCCGGGCCATTCGATGCGGCGACCTGCCTCCTGACTCTGCACTTCGTTAAGGAGGACGAGCGCCGACGCACGTTGGCCGAGGTGCATCGGCGATTGAAGCCCGGCGCTCCGTTCGTCGTCGCCCACCATAGCTTTCAGCAACGCGAGCGTGAAAAGGCGAAATGGCTCGCCCGCTATGCTGCGTTCGGAATTGCGTCCGGTATCCCCGCATCGAACGCGGAAAATGCGGCCACGGCCATAAGTGAGCGCTTGCCGATCCTGTCTCCGGAAGAAGATGAAGCCATGCTGCGAGATGCAGGATTCTCCGACGTCGAACTGTTCTATGCGGGCTTCACGTTCAAAGGGTGGGTTGGCTACAAGGCGTGATCGGCAAACTCGGCTGACTGCTTATCCTGGCGGTAAGTCGCCGGCCCCCAATCCAGCAAAAACCGAAATCCAGACTGAAATACTGCCCGCTCCGGCGCGGCGAACGTCCCGTTCCGACGCGGTAAGGCCGCTTTACGAAGCCTGGGCGCCGTCTACACTCCGGCCGAATGAATATCGGCTGGGGCGATGAAACAATTTCGACTGGCGGCGCTTGCCGCAACGCTCGTGTTGGGCATCGCGGCGGCGCCTGCGCAGAAACTGCCCGATCCTCACAAGTTCCTGTTCTGGACGCCGGCCGAGCAGGCGTTCGGCTATCGCAACATCGAGAAGATATTTCCGGTGCGCGTGATCAAGCGCGGCCCAACCGTCAGCGCGTTGCCGCGCGATAACGAATCGTTCGATGTCGCTTACGATTTCGGCGGCAAGCATTTCGATACCGCCGGATACATGAAAGCGACCGACGTCTCCGGCCTCCTCATCGTGCACCACGGCCGCATCGTGCTGGAGCGCTATGGCATGGGGCGCACGCAGAACGACCGCTGGACATCATTCTCCGTCGGCAAATCGGTGACGTCCACGCTGATCGGTGCCGCGATCCGTGACGGTTATATCAAGAGCCTGAATTCGCTCCTGACTGATTATCTGCCCGAACTAAAGGGCAGCGCCTATGACGGCGTGACGGTCGGCGATCTCATCACCATGCGCTCCGGCGTGAAGTGGGACGAGGATTATGGCAACCCCAAATCCGACGTGAACCAATTCGGCTTCCAGCGGGTGCCCAAGAACGGCGAGGATCCCGTCGAATCCTATATGGCCAAGCTACCCCGCGCCCATAAGCCGGGCACGACGTTCCATTACGATACCGGCGAAACGGAATTGGCAGGACTCCTCGTCAGCCGCGCAACCAAGAAAAATCTCGCAGATTATTTCTCCGAGAAAATCTGGTCCAAGATCGGAACCGAACAGGACGCGGTGTGGATGCTCGACACCGCGGGGCACGAGCATGGCGGTTGCTGCATCTCCATGACCTTGCGCGATTACGCGCGCTTCGGCCTGTTCTTCATGCGCGGCGGCATCGCAGACGCAAAGCCGGTGCTGCCGGACGGCTGGGTCAAAGCCGCGTCGTCGATCCAGGTGATGAGCGACGAACCGAACCTTGGCTATGGCTATTTCTGGTGGATTCATCCCAACGGCACTTATGAAGCCGAAGGTATTTTCGGGCAGTCGATTTTCCTCGATCCAAGGAACGATCTGGTGATTGTCACGAACAGCGCGTGGCCCTCCGCTGACGACACCAAATTGTGGGATGCGCAGGACGCTTATTTCGCGGCAGTCCGTAAAGTTCTCGCAAAGTGAAACGTCGCGGCGCGCCTACGACGCCGTATGCGACAGCGTCTTGAAATACGCGATCGAATCCGGCGCGTCCCAATCGGCAGGGCCCACCGCGCGCGCTACCTCGCGGCCTTGCGGATCGATCAGGATCGAAAGCGGCAACCCGAAAGCCCCGAAGGCGCGAATGAACGCCGTGTCGCTGTCCAGATCGACGGGCAGCGCGCTGGCGCCGTGATCCTTGAGGAACTTGGCCGTATCGCCGACGCTGCTGTGCCCGACATTCACCGTCAGCACGGTGAGCTTGGCGGGCAAGACCGCGCCCTGGAGCTTGGCCAGCGCCGGAAGCTCTTTCACGCATGGCGCGCACCATGTCGCCCACAGATTGAGCAGAACGTAGCGCCCCTTGTAGGCCGAGAGCGTATGACGCGCGCCGGCAGCGTCGCTGAACGCCACGTCCGGCACGGCATGCGGCGTCTCGCTTTTCAATTCGGTCAGGTTCAAGGGGAGCGCGTGGACGCCAGCGTGCGATCTATATAAAAACACAGACACCGCCCCGATCAGAACGATCACGGCGGCCAAACCCAAGACGAGACGTGAAGGCATCGGCATATCCATGAGCGCGAACAAGATGTGGGGCGGACGCTTCGGCCAGGGCCCCGCCGCCATCATGGAGGAAATCAACGCCTCCATCGAGTTCGACAAGCGCCTCGCCGATCACGATCTTGCGGGATCGAAGGCCCATGCGCAAATGCTGGCGGCGGCCGGGATCATCGAGCAAAGTGACGCAGA